>JAEOTY010000119.1 GCA_016839625.1 Candidatus Hodarchaeota archaeon | reverse complement strand
CCATCATGGGAAGGACTTAAGATTACGTATGGATATCACCCCCCCGACAGAGAAGTTTTACAGACTGAATTATCGAAAATTATCAATGTTCAAGACAATTATGCCCAAAGATTATGTGAACTTATTCAAAGGTATCTAGATCATCCTGAAGAGTATTCTCGTTGGATTTCCACCAGACACATTGGTTTTTTTGAACGTGAGACCCTTAAGGTATTAAGAGAAAGTATCTTGAAAAGCACACCTTATCTACAAGAGGGAGACGCTTTTAAAGATAAACTCGAATCCCTTGTTAATCGAATAAACTCCTCTGAAGAAAATAAAAAGGTATTTCAGCCTTTCTCAGGAATTGTCAACTTTCTATGTGAGAGTAAAATAGTCAAAAGCAAAAGCTATCCTACCGAAGAATTTCATATTCATCATCATGAAGATGATTCGTGTGAATTACATGATAGTATCGAACATGATCATGACTATTCATTTACTATCAGTATCGGAGGTATCAAACCAGAAGAGAGAGATTATCTATTAAGGGGAAAGAACCATCCAAAACTGCTTATAAGGAATCATGAGACAGGGACTTGGGGGAAAACAGGTGATAGGCATTCCCCACTGGTAGGTCGAATAAAACCAAAAGCTTTTCATGAACTTGTGGCCTTCCATGACTGGTTACAGTGTTTGAAAATTTTTTATTGGCATGAAATGCCTAAAATTGATTATTTAACCCCCATTAATGACTTTATAGTTAAATTGGACGATCAGAAGAAACTTCTCTTTAACGTTTCTTATCGTGTGACTGACCCCAATGACATAGACATACAGTTGATTGAGAAACAATATTATCCATCATCAATAACTAATGCTATAAGACTAGCAGTGTTGATTGTTAAGGTCATGTATTACCAGCAAAGGTTCATTTACAAGACAATCCCTGAAGATCCACATAGTAAGTCTAGGACTCAATTCGAAGATTGGTATCCTAAACAAGATTGGAAACCATACCCCCGACTCCAAGAACCAATCAAAAAGAAAACACAAGCAAGTAAGGGAAAAAAAGCTCTACAATCCTTTGTAGAAGAGCTTAATAATAACGCCTATCTTCGTGATGTTTTTAAAAATATCCCCATGACGATCCAGTTTTGCATTAAGAATGACCCCAACTTTAAAGGAATTCCACCAGAGGAATTTGTGTATCTTATTCTAAAACCTGATGGATCATATGAACTACATGAGGGTATATCTCCTCCCTATGAGCTCCCTGAAGGCGAGTACCCGACTTACGATTTTTTTACAAACCTCCATTCCGATAGGATTCATAGTATCTTCAAGAATATCCATTATCATACACATTATGAAAGTATTGGGGGGCTAGTAAGAACCCTAACAAATTATCTCTTTTATTCCTCTAAACTCACGCGCCACGGACAAAGATGTGTAAGTAGATGGGCGTCCCGTATAATAGTTTATCAACAAATAAAGTACACAGAAACAAAATATCTCGGTTTTGCTCCCTCTCGCAATGCTAACTTTTTCAAAGGTAGAATTCCCTATCATTCTAGATGGTCTAACTGTTCCAATAATTCAGATGGTACTGTTCTGGGAATCTTTAGAAAACTTGGGCAAGAGTTGTCGTGTAAAGAATTCAATGAGAAACATGGGTCACAAGTTGTGGTATCATATCGCGATTGGGTCAAACAATATTTACACACTCGTTATTTTCAATATAAGAATATATTCTGGTTTATAAGAGAACAGTATGTACACATATTTGCATTGCCAAAGGATCTTTTTGATTTAGCAGTTGAACATAACGTGAAAAGTCTTCCTTTTATGCTATCTTTAAGACTTCGTGATTTTCCTATGGGTACTCTCTAAATAAAAAAATTCAATCTAAATTTTGTATTGATTCGATTCATCTCGATTCGATTCACGGTTAGAATTTATGCAGACAAGTCTCATTTAGTAAATCCTCATAAATTGTAAATTGTATTACTTGACTTATTAAATTCACACATATCGGCTTTCGAGATTCTACAATCGAATCCTTTTCTCCTGTTACCATTGTTAATAATAATATCTTTCTAACCCCTATATATCGGTATTCAAGACTGATTTCAAATTAAAAGAAATCAGAATTTGTGAAAAAATTTTAATGGGATAAATTTCATTCTAATGGAAATGTGAATGTGAAAGATTAAATCACAGGGGACTCGTTTCTTGAGAGAATAGTGTGAATGGTATTAAAAATATGAGGATCACTAAAGATTGCGATTAAACCTGACCGAAATCCAAATCGTTCCAAAAGAGGATAGTCTCCTAATGTATCACCAGCTTCTTGTACGAGATCCCAGATTGAGTTAAGTTGCTGTTCGGATAGAGGAGAAGCAAAAGAGAAAAAATCTTGTATTAGTCCCTCAAGATCCACCCATGTTTCTGTATTATGAAAAATATATGAATTCTTTGAGAAAGACAGTCAATCATCTCCATTGGGGAAATCTCTTCTGGAAAAGGTTAACAATTCGTTGTGCCAGTCCGTGATACTTGGCATTGATCTTTGTAACTTTTACAAATTTGTCTAATGCCTGATAGTCAATAGCTTGGTAGTATTTTTTACTCATTAACAAGAATATTTCATCAATTTGGGGATTACTCTTCAAAATGCCAGAAAAAGTAAGAGTGACTTGATCTTTCAATCTGTGTGCTTGCTGAGAGGTCATGATCTGATTATAATTGTGAATGTGGTAGTTTTCATGGATTAGCCCATGTTTCGCTGACAAAACAAATACCCCTAATCCTTCAGGTCTGCCATACTTCTGAAAAATGTCCTTAACTTCTTGTGGGTAACTACTAGCATACGCTTTCAAGGCTGGCATTTCTTTCCTAGGAAAGTCCTTCTTTGCTGAACAGGCGACCACTATGATTTTTGTGATTGACTTTGGAGATACTGGTGAATTTTCAGTAGATCCATTCGTGAAGTATTTCTGAAGGTTGTTTGAATGACACAAGGGACATTGGGAGTTTTCATTCATGTGCACTTCCGAACAGTCCAGACTGATAAACACACAGTCAGTCACTTCTCATTCACTCTCCGATTGAGTAGAAATAAATTCTGATAATTCTTGGATAATTCTAGTCGTGAAAAGGTCATCTTGGGTGACATCAGGGCAGGGCATGATTTTAAGGAAACTTACCTGTAGTCGATTTTTGCTATTGCGCTGTTTCTGTTTCCGTAAGAAACCGTAGTGAGTTAATAGAGTTAGAGCTGCACGGATGGATGGATCGTCAAAACCATCAACCTCGGGGTCACGGATACAATTCATGATGAAAGCATTTTGAATTGAATCAAGGTAATCCACTCGTGAAAGAATAGTCCGACACTGAGGAATACTTGCAATTAGCTCAACCATTAAGGAATACTCCTTTTTTGTCATATTTTTTGGGTCAATCAGCATAAACGAAAATTTAGGTTGAATCTGATATAATCCCCGCTCCATTCGTTTTAAGAACCCGAGTCCTACCCCTAACCGAAGATAGTCAGATAACCATTTTAGATCAAGAGGGATTTCGTTCTGTGAAACAATTCCTTTGATTTCTCTAGGAGTAAGTGTATTATTTTCTTCAAAGAGGGAATACAGGAGTCGAAGCTGTGAAATCCAAAAATCAGTAAATTTTAAATACTTTGATTTTAATATTAATAATGTCAATTGACTAAAAATAGGAGGTAGAACTAGTGAGGATAGAGAGATTTAATGAATCAAAAATACTTTGTTTTCTCATTTTTGGAATTCTTTTGGGAATCGCTTCTTTAACATTACCAACAGTAGTTGCGATCACTCCTTGGATAGAAATAAAAACCGATGAGGTGTATTATGGAGTAAATGAGTTTGGAAACATGACAATCGAAGTAACTGGTACATTGCATGGTCTTTCTAGCAAAAAATGCGATTTTAAATTGAATATTTTGGATGAATTTGAAATATTTGATGTAAATACATTGAAATTGGTTGCAAATGGGTCACCAATCGAAATTATTCAAAGGGTACTGATATAAAAATTCTGTTTGCTCTTGAAACCTATAAAACTACAATCCTGCCCGATCAATATGTTTTAACAATCAGCACGCCAAAAATTTACTATTCAAGTACAATACAACCGAAATGGTTTGAAGACACTGATCAAGGTAAAGAAGTGAGTTCAAGGAGTTGGTCACCGTATATTTACTCATTTTATGCCTATGATTCTAATAAAGGTGATAATGAACATGTTAAGACTTACATCTACAATGGAGCCCCGATTGAAAGATATTTGTATGGTTTGAAATATAAAATTGAAGCGGAAGAATATCGCCAATGGCATGACTGGACGCTAGAGTACAGTCATGGACTAGAGCTAAGTCCTTATAGCTCGTATGTCGTTCATGATTATTTAAATCCTCTGTTTGAAGGAGCAGATGGTGTATATGCATTGAATGCTAGATCAGGTTATCAGGTGACACAGGTCTATGCAAGAGGTGGCGGATGGAGCCATACCTATTATCCGTCATATTCACAAGGTTTCTTTGAGGTTAATATTCCTAGCGGGACATATTACGTTTTCATGGTTTCTATTTATGACCCAAGGTTCATAACCCTTTCACAAGCTCAAGCTGCATTTTCAGATATGCAAACCCATCCTTTATACCAACATCCACATGTAACAGGTTATTATTACGGAGGAATTCAGCAGCGGTTTAGTATCTATGTGAAAGTAATTTACCATAGTTATTATTTTCCGTATGAAGTGAATGAGTTGGCTTTGCTAAATAGTCTAAGGGAAGAAGCAGCCTCATGGATGGGACTAACATATTTTTCTGATCCTCCATCTGATCCGTATGAATGGCATTCGTATGTTGGTACATCTGAAGATAATCATGGATATGATTGTTTGATGGGGTTTGTCTATGATCCTGATGGTCCTGCAGCTGCAACTCACAGTATGAAGAATAATTACGTAATATATCACACTGATTGGGATGATCCAGAGTATGAAGATGACCTACAAGCATCAATACTCCACGAGTTCTTTCATACATATGGAGCTTTTGAGCGAGATGATCCTAAAAAATATAAACATGTTGACGATTATCCCCCTTACGAATCTGCAAGAGGATACCTTATGAATACATATATGAGCTGGGCCGATGATTACGAAAATTGGCCAAGTATTTATAGGATATACTATAAAACTTATGGTCCCTCAACTGTAGATCAAGTTTCAGATGATCGTTATATTTACAATGGTTATACATCTTAACTGTGATAAAACCAAACGATATGCAGAAAGTCTAACATCAAAATTTTTTTATCTATTAAGTTAGCTTTCTCTATTAGTCCATTAGGTTGTTCGATTGGATTATACCATAATCTATAGGAGAATTCGAGTCTAAAGAGGAAGATATAAAGTGAGAGATGGACTTTTATAGCTGTATCAGGAAGAAAAAAGAACTGAATCACGTTAAATGTATTTAAAGATAAGATTTGTATCTTATTTATCTCAGCATTCTAGGAGGATTTTTGGGAGGTTTTATCTTTCGTTTCTGTGATAAAAGGCAAATAGCAATAAAAATAAAAAGGCCTAGAAGAGAAAAGGGTGTTGATTTTTCATCATTGATACCAAAAGACTCAGTAGTGCCTAGTAATACAAAACCCCCATCGGTAGTCTGGAGGAGAACTCTGGCATAATCCTTTTGTGTTCCCCCATAGGATCGATTCCACTGAATATAGCCATTTTTATCAGTCTTCACAAGCCACATGTCTTGACGACCAGTAGAAAAAGAACTGGTGGAACCTGCGAGAGCAAAACCCCCCTCTGTGGTTTGAATGAGATCATAAGCCACTTCACCTTTCATCCCTCCATAAGTTTGATTCCATTGAGCAGTTCCATTGTTATCAGTCTTCATAAACCACATTTGTCCATTATATGAAGTTGAAGTGTGGATCCAACCTGCTAAGCCAAAGCCATTATCAGTAGTCTGAATGAGAGCATAATTGATACTGAGATTTGAAATATCGTAGGTCTGATTCCACTTCATGACACCACTTGAGTTAGTCTTTACTAGGTACGTGGAGAGATGAGGAGAAGAAGATGCAACATTACCTGCCAAGACAAGGTCTCCCTCATCCGTTTGGAGGAGAGTAGAGGCAGAATCGTCATATATACTTCCGTAAGTTTTCTGCCACTGGATTTCACCACTGGTATTGGTCTTTACAAGCCATATATCGTCACCACCCGCGCCATATGAGCTAGTGGTACCTACAAGCGCAAAACCTCCATCCGTGGTCTGAATGAGAGTGGTAGCAGCGTCATTCTTGATCCCTCCATAGACCTTGTCCCATTGAATTGATCCATTCCTGTCTGTCTTCACGAGCCACATGTCCCAATTCTTTCCACTTGCGAGAGTAAAACCCTCATCCCTAGTCTGAATAAGAGCACACCCAAAATCATCATCAAATTTTACTTCTCCGTAAGTCTGGTTCCGTTGCATTAATCCTTTTTCATCAGTTTTTATGAGCCACATGTCAGAAAGGTGGTCTGCTGGGGATGGATCATTATATAATGTGATTCCTGCAAAAGCAAACCCGCCATCTGTGGTCTGGATGAGAGAATAAGCCATGTCAGCATCCTTTCCTCCATATACCTGATCCCATTCGATATCTCCCTCCTCATCGGTTTTTATGAGCCAAATACTACCATTACCAGGAGAAAATTTCCAATCAGGATCATCTGAGTCACTATTAACATCAATTATTCGAAATAAGACGAAAAATGAATCAGATCCCATTACTCCCATAACATTAAATGGTAAATAACTGATTATAAGTACAATCAATGCAATACCAAAGCTATTTTCTAGGACTTTGTATTTCAACATGATATATTTCCCCAGAAATGCATTTTTGTAATTTATTTAGTGTAAGAAATTTTCTTATCTGAATATTTTCTTGAATGTGGCACTAGTGCTACTTTAAAGATTTGTATAGGTTTCCCAACCTACTATACATCATTTTCATCCATGGATTAATAGATGGTAAATTACAGAATCTTCGATTATATTAAGGTTTTTTAGTGTGCATTTGATAAAGAACTATCAAGAATCCATGGATATCTAAACCTTGTGTTAATCTTAACAGAAAATCATCTTATAAAAGTGAAAGTCATTTCAAGATGAAAATCAAACTTAATTAATCTTTGCAAACGTTTAACTTGGTTCAAGGGTGTTTGTAAGTTACACGCTTGAGGGATGTAAGTCAACAAGGAGAAATATACAGAATTGGATTTTGATTTTAATTTTTCTCAATGTAAAAGAGCGTTTTGTTTAGATACAATCATTCAACATTTTTTGAGAATCAAACCATTTATAGAATTTTGTTTTCGTTTCCTGTCGGTAACTATTTAATATTTTGTATACTGCATTAAGAAACTTGAAATCACCACTTCTCTGTCTTCCCTTTCTTATTTGAACTGTAAAACTTGTTAATACTCCCTTCTTTGAATATTGTTCATATATCCGAGTTAACCGATAGAAATGATTTCTGAAAAGACTTTTCACTGATTTATGTTGTTTTGATGGCTCAATTAAATTCATTAGAAAATAAAAAGACCTTGCTATAACAAACAGACTGAATGCTGAAATGTGATAGTTTTCTCGCAAGGAAATATTATTCTTGATCTCTTCTAACTGATCTTCTAATTTAATAAAAGAGTCTCTTAAGGACATGGGGGATTTCTTTACCAATACCTCTGTTCCTGTTAAGAGCTGAGCATTGTCTAACATGGAGGAGATCATTAAATAATTTGATGATACAAGTTGAGAATAATCTTGCTTCGATAAAATTTTACAGTCTATTTTTCTCTTTAAATCTTTGAATTGTCGGTTTAGAAGTTTTCTTATGTTATTTACAAAGAAAGAATGAATATTATGATCTACAAAAATTAAAAAATCAATGTCACTTCCCAAGGAGGGGGTTCCTGTTGCATATGATCCTATTAAATATATAGTAGGATTATTATATTCAGTTATCTTGCTAACAAATTGGTTAATTCGTTTGGTCCATTTATCCATCTCATTGGAAACCATGATTTTCAGTCTTGATATAGGAGAATTTAAATTTATTTGATGATTAGCCAAAAAATCCTTGAATCTACAGGAGCGATGTATACTCAGTTGACAGACAATATCATAGTCCAAACAAATTATCCTCCTTGAGAGATTTGTTGGCCCTCTACCTTACTTCAAGATATAACTAATATCCCAGATTATTTTCTTCCCGTTGTGAATTTTCACACCGTCAATAACACCGCTATTGATTACGGGGATACAATTCATTTTAGTGGGGATATGGTCTCCTACGAACAGCCCAACATTACTGTTTCAGGCCAATATCTACATGACTTTGCAGAGGTCAATGCTACAAAGAATGAGCTTCAGCAATACGAATCAACATTCTCATGCACAGTCGCCAGTAGATTAATCGGGAAGCCAGGCCTAGATTCGACTCTTGAAGTCCTGATTTTCGATGGAGTAAATACCTATTCTTACTCGCTTGTCTTTTCTCTCTTGGATTTACATGTCTCCATCATTTCCCCCTCCAATAAGATGATGATCGACTTTAGTCACTCACAGACCTTAACTGTCTATGGAAATTACATTGCTACTTCTAATACCTCTTCAATCACGGTTCTTTATGGGTCGTATTGGTACGTTAAAGATCGGGAGGACAATAGTTCTTATTGGTTACTGGCAAATAAGACCACTGGGAATGAATGGATGTTCACAATTAACGATATTTCCCATTTCAAGAACGGTGACAATCTCATTCAAGTACGAATTAGTAATGGGGTGTCTATTGATGAAGATAATATTTCTATCCAAATATCTGGTTTACCAACTACTTCTTCAAGTTCTAGTCCCCCATCTTCTTCTCCACCCAACACGACAGACACGAGCGTTGTCAATTCGACTTGGTTAGATCAACTGATTGAAACACTGTCTTTTCTCGTTAATATATCTACTCCCCCAGTATTTGGTGGGTCATTGGTTGGACTGTTTTTATATCTTAGGAGACGACGAAGGATGAAGATTATTGAGAGAATCCCTGAGGATAAAATCGCTTCTCATAAAAAACATATAGCAGATCTATCTGATGCTGTCGAAAGGAAATTTCCTAAAGCAGAGGTAGAAACTTTCAAACCAAAACGGAGGAAAGACCAATAAAACGAGTTATTTTAGTTCTATGTCTATTATCACTACTATTCACCTTTACACTGACCTCCGCAACTTCGTCTTATAGCGCTGATGAGGTTTGGTCGAAAATACACTCGTCTAACCAACCGCTTCTCATTGATGTCCGAGATAACAGTGCTTATGTTGCAGGACATATCCCCACCGCGGTCAATTTCCCCCTTTCCAACGGAGTTGACGAACAGACTGCAGCCAGTATTCAAAATTATGGTAAGTCGGAAGTCATTACTTATTGTAGTTGTGTGGATGGCCACTTCGCAAAGGTATTTATCGAAGAATTAGAAACCAACTTCAGTTTCACCAATACCTTTTACATGCATGATGACTTTCGGTATTGGCCGTATGACACTGTTAATGGATCCGACGCAGGAACAGTTGTGATTTCACTAGAATCATCTAATGGGCCAGTTAATGGTCCGGGTTCTGAATTAGCTTACTATTTCATAATTATCAATGTAGTTCTTTTCAGTTTGCTAATTTTGTTAATTATTAGGAAAAGAAGAAAATAATTCTCAGGTTAATCTCACCTTAATGGGATAATCTCTCT
The DNA here is from genome assembly GCA_016839625.1 of Candidatus Hodarchaeota archaeon. Classification (GTDB taxonomy): domain Archaea; phylum Asgardarchaeota; class Heimdallarchaeia; order Hodarchaeales; family Hodarchaeaceae; genus Hodarchaeum. The sequence goes on along the minus strand of JAEOTY010000119.1, from coordinate 1,981 downwards.
CCTGTTTCTTTTTTCCCCTTTTACCTTTCTCTATTAGGTTATTTTTCTACTTTCAGCTTTTGATACTTTTCCACTTTTCTCCTTTTGTCTTTCTCTCTTTTTCTAATTTGTTAGTCTTGTAGTTTCATAGTTTGTTATTTTTCCCTTTCTACATTATTTGCTTTTGGCATTATTACCTTTTCAGATTAATCGTTTTTGTTAATTTGATCTTTTTCTAGTTTTCCCATATATTAACTTATTATGATGCTCAATGGAATAAAGCTTTAGACTTATTGCTACAAATCTATTGACCTTTTTGCAATTGTCTCCAAGTTTAGAGATAATATAAAATCTGGTTAGCTTTTTCTTCTTTTTCTCAGTCACCTTGTGTGTTAATCATACACATTCCCATTTCTTTTGATTTGAAATTGGTCTTGGATTATAATATATAGGGGTTAAAAGTAGATTGTTATTAGGTGCAATAGTAGGAGATTAAGATCTCTTAGAGAAATCATATGAGTTGAATTCCTGTAATGTGTGTGAATGAAATGAGTCTTGAAATACAATTAACCATAAACGAAGAATCATTAGAAAAAATTTTTAATAGTCCTATTTCTGAAATAGATGATCGAAATATCATACAATTAATAATTAACGCCTTTTCTCTTTTTTTGGAACAAGAAATAGGTCTAGATTCACAGGATGTTCTAATTGTTTTTCGATAATTTTTCAGTTAGTAATACTGTAGATATGAAATGTATAACTTGGAAATAAATTTATGTAATTCCAGAAAGAGATTTTAATCTCTAATTAGTGGATTCTAAATACTTAATCAAACCGTAATTTTCCTTTTTCTAACTAAAAATTATTTATAAAACTAGGATGAGTTGAAACAAGTGTCAGTAGATGAAGATATTCTTAGACCAAAACCAAACGAAATTAACCCTGAGAATACCCCCTATCCTCCTAAATTTATCAATTTAGTTGATGGCTCTAAAATGGTTGTACGACAAATAACCAGAGAGGAAACTAAAAAAGTCATTCCATTATTTTATGATATTGTGAAAATCAATAAGGATTTTTACGACCTCGTTGGAGCGAGAATTTTAGGGGAATTACTAGCATACGTTCAGTATAGAGTCCAAGATGAATACGTTTTGCTAGGTCAAGTTCACGAAACTGGAGAAGTGCTTGGATTAGTGAATGGGTATTTAAGTTTTAAAGACCCAAAAATTGGGATTAGTTATCATACAATGACCTTTAAAAGAGGTTTCCGTGTTGGTGCTCATCTATTTGTCGCTAAAATGGAGCACCATATGGACTACCTTGGTAATGAAGAAGTTAAGATCGTGGCTGAGAGTCATATTGGTTTTAGACGATGGATGGAGGAGCTACGTTTGGAAGAGAATTTTGAATTTGAGCATCCTGTCGGTGGTGTACCTAGCTATGTTCTCACAAGAGAAAATTGGGATACCTATGTGAAACCAGAGAGATGTTTTGGGACTGAAAATAGACCTGTTCTGGAAGAGTTTATGAAGACAGTAACTGAAAATATCCTACTCCCCGAAGATGTTACTTATCAGATTACAGGAATACCCAAAGAAGAATTTTTGAAGGGACGGTCACAATGACAATGACTTTCAAGAGAGGCCTTCGAGTTGGGGCTCATTTATTCGTTGCTAAGATGGAAAATCATTTCTTTTTAGGAAACGAAGAAGTTTGGATTGTCGCTGAGAGCCCTATCGGATTTAGAAGATGGATGGAAGAATTACGACTCGAGCCTCGACCAGAACAAGAACACGAATTAGGTGGTGTTCCTACTTACATTCTTACGAAGGAGAACTGGGAAGGTTATGTTGTTCCAGAAAGACTCTTTGGTGAACGACCAGTCCCAGAGGACCTATTAGAAAATTGTAAAAAGAATATCTTACTCCCTGAAGATGAAGTATTTCAGATTACTCGAAAGAAAAGGGAAGAATGGTTTAATGCGTGATGTTGCTAT
>JAEOTY010000118.1 GCA_016839625.1 Candidatus Hodarchaeota archaeon | reverse complement strand
TTCTTCAAAAGTTGTCGTGAACTGCATTGGACCAGTTTTTTGTATGTTGATTGTGAAAGAATCATCCATTTACCAAATACCTCCAATTGCTCTTTTTCACAAAAAAAATAGATAACGATTTTGATAGGAGGACTTTTTTCTTTTACAAGTCACTTCCTTCAATTAGGTTTTAAGATAATTTTTTGGAGGAAAACTGATGAATGAAGGAACAAAAACTGCAATTATTACAGGAGCTTCCAAGGGGATTGGAAAGGCTATCAGTCTTAAATTTGCTGCAAATAATAATATCAATGTCGTTTTAGCTTCACGGGATAATACGCAATTACAACAAGTACAAAAAGAAATTGAAGATTCTAAAGGAAAATCCATAATAATTCCCACAGATGTGACTAAAGAGGAAGAAGTTAAACATCTAGTTCAGGAAACAATTGATCAATTTGGAAAAATAGATATCTTAGTAAATAATGCGGGAGTGGGTCGGTTTAAACGTGCTGATGAATTTACGTTAGATGATTACTACTATCTGTTTGATGTCAATGTGCTGGGTGTTTTCCTCGTGACTAAATATGTTGTTCCTCATATGGTGGCTCGAGAATCAGGACAAATCATCAATATTGCTAGTATTGCAGGGAAAAATGGTTTTAAAACGGGAACATTGTATGCTGCATCCAAACATGCAGTAGTAGGGTATACTTGGTCGTTACGAGAAGATCTTAAAGAACATAAGATAAAGGTCTCGGTTGTATGCCCTGGTAGTGTAGTTACAGGCTTTGGAGGAAAACAACCTGATAGAGTAGAGTGGAGCATGGAACCTGAAGATGTAGCTCATGCTTGCTACTATCTAATTTCTGAATCAGAAAATGTAAACACCGCTGAGATAATTATCAAACCTAGATATAACCCAAGGAATATTGATTGGAATATGAGAACTTGATTCTCAAGAATAGATATGAGGATATTTCTAAAACGCACTAAATCAACTAAGGGGCAAAAAATTCAGCAGCTTTTTTGTATATGAACAGGAAAAGAGAGTAGAATGAAAAATAATATATCTACTGGTTTCAGCTCCCAAGTAAATCACAAAGTTGAGTTTTCACCTGAAGTAGATAAATTTGCAAACGCACGGCAGAAAGGCCCTCGTCAATGGATTATTGCTCATATGCTTGCTGGATCAAATAAGCTTATTGTGTTTACAATCTTTATTGGTACCATTTTAACTGCAACGTTGAATTCTGGTTTAATGGTAATTATAGGATTAGCTTTGGATGAATTTGCGAGAGGAGAGGGGTCAAATCTAATGACATATGCATTTTTATTTGTTATCTTCGCTGTCGGGTCACCAATACTCAATCTGATAACAAACCTCGTACGTGAAACGCTAGCACAAAGAATGGAGAAGGAAGCACGTCGCGAATTTTATGTCAATTTACTTGGAAAAAGTCAATCGTTTCACGATTCTCAACGCATTGGAGACATCATGGCAAGAGCAACTAATGATGTCCGAATGTTAAATTTCATGATTAGTCCAGGCCTTTCTTTGTTATTTGAATCATTCATGAATTTGATTACGCCAATGGTATTTATTGCAATTTTTTACCCTTCGGAACTCTTAATAACTCCCATTCTATTCACGATATTCTTTTTAATAACTTTAAGAGGATATATCAGAAAACTGGGACCAGTCAGTAATCAATTGCGATTTGAATTCGGTCAAATGAATACTATACTCAATGAGACTCTTTCAGGCATAGAAGTTGTTAAGGGGAGTACATCAGAAGAATTTGAAATGAATCGTTATCTCGCCAATGCTCAAGGTTATCGAGATGCTTTTGTGCTTCAAGGAAAAATCATGGCAAAATACATACCGTTATTACTCATTGGACTTGCTATAACTCTAGGATTGGGACATGGAATATTACTTTTCTTTCAGGAAAGAATAACTGTTGGAACGATTATAGCATATGTAGGGTTAATATCTAATCTGAGGTTTCCGACCTTTATATCGATCTGGGTTTTTGCATTAATCAAATTGGCAGTATCTGGGGCAGAGCGTTTGCTCGATACAATGGAAAAGGAATCTGATATTGATGAAAACATTCAAGGGGTGGAAAAAGACATCAATGGTCTAATAAAATTTGAAAATGTCTCATTCAAATACCCAGGATCAAGTAAGAAGGTTTTATCGGATGTTAGCTTTATTATTGCTCCTGGACAGACAGTAGCTATAGTGGGGACAACAGGATCGGGAAAAACAACATTAACAAAATTACTTTCGCGATTGTACGACCCCTACGAGGGACGAATATTAATTGATGATGTTAATATCAAAGAATGGAAACTAGATTCATTAAGAAATCAGATTTCCTATATTGAACAAGATACATTTCTATTTTCAGATGAAATAGCAGAAAACATCTCATTTGGCCAAACAAGTTCTCTCGATGAAATAAAGAGAGTAGCGAAAGAGGCCCAAGCACACACCTTCATTGAACAGTTACCAAGCGGTTATAACAGTAAAGTTGGAGAGCGTGGTGTTCAATTAAGTGGGGGACAAAAACAACGTATTGCAATCGCTAGAGCTTTTTTAACCGATCCACGAATTTTAATATTAGATGATTCAACTTCTGCGATTGACTCGGACACGGAAGACAAAATTCAAAGAGCAATGACAAAAATACTTTATGGTAGAACTACATTCCTGATCACGCATCGACTTAGTCAAATTAGGTGGGCGGATCTAATCCTCGTAATGAAAAGGGGGAAAATAATCGCTAGAGGAACCCATGAAATCCTTTTAAAAACATCTGACGAATATAGGAAAATTTTTGTCAAGAGATTTAATCTAGATGAGAAAATACTACTAAAGGAGGCTGTGGTTTAATGGGATTCGGAATTGGGTTAGACGCAGAGGAATATGATAGAATCTATAAAGATCGAGACTTAGTTAAGCGGGTGCTAAAGTATTTTTCTCCCTATTCGAAAATTATGATTTTAGTTATCACATTCGTGTTTTTGCAGAGTATTGCGAATTCTTTGATCCCTATTATCTCACGAGAGGCAATAAATAGGCTTGAAGTGACCACAAATATAATTGAACAGCAACTCTATATTCTCCTGTTAATAATAATAACATTGGTGTTAAATTCTCTTGGTTGGGGTTTCAATTACGTACGACAATCCTATAGCGCTCGAGTGATTGGAAATGTGGTACTCAATTTACGTCAAGACGTTAATGCTGCTGTTTTAAATCATGATATGTCTTTTTTTGACAAGTACCCCACTGGCAAGGTCGTTTCACGGATTAATACAGACTCGCGAGACTTTGGCCAGACAGCAAATCAACTCATGATGACAGCTTCATCTTTACTCCTCGTTATTATTATGTTTGGGGTCATGTTTAGTATTAATGCCTTTCTAACGCTAGCTGTTCTTACACTAGTTCCTTTTATCTTTCTGATCACGCTCGGTTTTAGAAATATGGCCAGGAAATTCACTTTATTGGGCCAACGAGCGCTTGCAGTGGTTAATGCATTTGTACAAGAGTCGTTCTCGGGAATTCAAATAGCAAAGACTTTTCGACAAGAAAATAAACTCTTTATCAAATTTAATGAGATAAATCAACAATCTTATGTTACCAATCGAAAAAGAG
>JAEOTY010000001.1 GCA_016839625.1 Candidatus Hodarchaeota archaeon | reverse complement strand
CTTACTGTTTCAACCATATTATCAGCAGAAAGAAGATACTTTTGAGTCAGAATCTTTTCAATTCTTTCTAATACATTCTCATTGGACATGCGTTCTAGACCCTCTGTGTGGTTTAGACACTTCGATTATCTATGGTTTCTTTTCATTGTGTTTGAGATCTCTAATAATAGGATTCGAAACATCGTTTATTTAATTATTTGTTTAATCAATCCATATGTTGAAGAATTTGACATTGGACTGAAAATTGGTGAGTGATATGGCTGATTGGACTTCTGAAGAGGGAATTACTGACGAAGAGAAGATTTACTACTACCGGAAGGCTGGTCAAATCGGACATGACGTTTTAAACAGTGTGCGAGAAATGATCAAGCCTGGTGTCCCTATTATTCAGATTTGTGAAACTGCTGAGAAGATGATACTAGATAAGGGTGCTGATGGATTTGGTTTCCCTACCAATGTGTCCATCAATAATATTGCGGCTCATTACTCTAGTCCTTTTGGTGATGAGAGTGTGATACCTGAAGCTGGAAGTATTAAGCTTGATATAGGAGTTCATGTTAATGGTTATATCGCCGATACTGCTGTGACAATTATTTTTTCTCCTGAATTAAAGGAATTGAAAATTGCTTCTGAAGAAGGTTTTAAAGCGGGGATGGAAATCATTCAAGCTGGAACATTACCCTCGGTCGTAGGAAAACGAATTGAGGAAACTATCACGGGTTATGGTTATCGTCCGATCAGGGAATTAAGTGGTCATAAACTAGGTAGATATGAACTACACGGAGATAAGCGTCTACCCAATATAAGTTCTCCTTACGATCCTGTAGAAAGCGCGCTAGAGGTTGGAGAGGCCTACGCTCTAGAGACGTTTGCTTCCACAGGAACAGGTAGTATCCATGAAGTTGCTGGGACAAAATATATCTATATGTTACTTCCAAGAAGGATACCGCTACGTAATCCTGTTTCAAGAAAGATTTATTCCACAACCTATAAGAAATACAAATCATTACCTTTTGCAGAAAGATGGTTATCCTCATATGACGGCTTTAATCGTGCACGTGTTCGTTTTGCTTTACGTGAACTCTTGAGTGGAGGAGGAGTTTTAGCCTATCCACCGTTGGCTGATGAGAAAGGAAGTTACGTTGCTCAATATGAACATACGTTCATTATTACCGAGAATGATGGCACCATCATTACTACTCAACCCCCCTTCGATTTTGAGATGCCTGATAGTCTTCAGGAAAATCCAGACACTGCTGATTCAGAGGAATAATCGGACTCTGAATCAAGAACTTAATTCTTTCATATCTTCGATTGAATATATTGGGCTTTTTTTCATACTATGAAAAGTAACAAATTTATCTTCCATCACTGACTGATATCTTGAGTCTTTAATCTAAAGCTTAAACCCTTCAAGCATGTTTATGCAAAAAAAATAAACGTTCTCACTTCAAATACTGTTGTAGTTGTTGTGATAAGGGTACGCAGCTTTTTAATATATTTGATAAATGAATTATGGTGGAATTGAACTTCTCATCCGACTTAAAGAAACTTCTCTTCACCCTTCGTAAAAAGAATGTGATTGACGAAGGAAGGTTTGTCCAAAGTCTTGATGAGATAAAAATCCCGTCGAAAAATGTTCCTAATCAATTAGTTCCCCTAATAGACATGTTTGGCTTACTCTACATTGACAAAGAAATCCACCACCTAGATCAATCCCTCTTGACAATTGAAACAAAAATTAAAGAGGCAATACAGACTTGGGAAATCGGAGCACTGTCCAAAAAAGAAACAAAAGATCTTCTTACTGAATTAGTATTACAGAAAAATAAATTAGCTTTCAAACGCGAACAATTACAGTTACGTATTCAAACCAAAGTTACTCGATTGAGTGCACTAAAGAAAGAGTTTCATTTTGATTTTGAAGGGTTTATTTCATTCCTTCTTCAGACTGGTGAAATAGAAAAGATTTCTGACTTAACCACTAAGTTCAACAACATCTGGGCTAGATATTCAACAGGTGTAGTTGCTGAAGACAAACCGATACAAGAAACGCAAGTCTTAGATGATGTTGAAATCGACATTTTAAAATTCTTAATGGTTCCGATAGCAGAAAACAACAGGACTGTCTTTGATTTAGACGATGTTATCCAGCCTATAGATGTAGACTTGAATTCTCATTCTTCATTGCTTCGTCCTAAAGATGATAGTGAATCGACTGCAGATATCGAAAATAGAGAATCTGATGCTATTCCAGGACGGATTCTATCTTCTCCGTGGAATTTAGTTGGTACTGTTGCTTTTAATTCAAGCAAGAAACCTATTGGTTTATTTCGTCCTCCGATCAGGGTAGATGAAACAATTTTCCTCCCTATTGTCCGAGAAGAACCATTATCTTTATCAATATTAAAGAGGTCGTATGGAGAAATTTTAAATCAAGCTAATTTGGATTTGAATGTGACAACAACTCAGCAGATTAGAACAGCAATAGCTGAAACAATAAAAGTTCCAGAAGAGTTAGCACTGCAGCCATCTTTTTTTAATCAATGGGTAGCAGATTTTGGTGTCGAGGTTGTCCCTGCTAAACCACATCTAACTAAAGTCAAATTTGCTAAGATTTCAGCCATCGATGTATCATCAGAACCAACTGTAAAAGACGAGGAATTAAAGGATATTTCTGTTCCAGCGTGGATTCCTGCTAGTGGGGAAAAAGTGTCTGATCCAAAGAACGTTGGACAAAATATAATTGGAATGGCTGGATCAAACTTCGGAAAAATAGTCGGGATTATGGATGAAACCCCTTTTGGTCAATCCTTGATCATAAAACGGAAGGTTCCCCCATCATATTTACTGGATTTGTATTTAGAGGGATTAGAGAAACGAAATCTTGTTGAACTCCGGGTTGGTATTGCAAAAAAATTAAATATAGGAGAGGGGGAAGCTTTTTCTGCAGAAAATCTCTGGCAAATAAATTTCCAAGAACGACTTTTGATTTCTCCCCATGAGATTATTTGCTCATATTTTACCGTACTGCCTGCTGCAGCGTTCACTTATTCAGAAAAAATTCGAGGAAAAATTGGAGTTTACTTCCATTCTATTCCTGAAACATTTCGTTATCTAATTGGAAAGCAGGTGATCTTTAATGAGAAAGAAAAAGGTTCAATTTATGGTTTTTCAGTTCTTCATGGCGTGTTAAACGTTCTATGGTCTTCAAAAAGCCCAGTTGAAATGATTCAAGAAATAGGCAGAAAGACTTCAACACAATATGTCAACCGTTTTCAAAAACGGGTTTCTTTAGCATTAGGTATTCCTCATGAAGAGAGTTATTGGCCAAGTAATCTAGCACGATATTTCATGAACTTTATTTGGTTAGAAGAAACACAAGGATTGATTGAAGCAATATCTGTCATTGAGGAACGATTCTCACTCCAGAAGGTCTTATTTTCTGATATCGAGGAAATTTCAAAGGATGGTCTGAAATGCAGAAAGATTTCTGGCTAAAATCAGACAATGGAGATTCTTTAATAGTTGTTAAAGTGAAAACTAGCCAGAACGAAGATCAGTTCATACTCAATGATGAAGCTCTTGTTATTAAAGTCACAGTTCCGCCTATCAAAGGGAAAGCTAATCGAAAACTTCTCAAAATGTTACGGAAGAAGTTCCGTACTGATGTACTATTAGAATCAGGACATACTAGCTCTAAAAAAGTTTTTCGACTTAAAAAAATGTCCAATGAACAAGTATTGGAATTTTTAGGACTTTGATCTAAATAAAACAAATAATCATAAAACGAGATAATATAGAGAAAAAAAGAAACCTCCTGAAAAGTTGATGGCTTCAACTTTTTTCGACTGTATGGGTTGTTTAACACCTGTGTCGCGAGTGGGAAGGAAGAATTTTTAACTTCAGATGAGATAATGCCTCAATGCTAGCG
>JAEOTY010000117.1 GCA_016839625.1 Candidatus Hodarchaeota archaeon | reverse complement strand
TAAATATCAATAAAATCCGTATCAAGCCTGTCAAGACTCTTCTTCAAAGCTCGTACTACTGCAGAAGGTCTAACTGCCGTTGGCAAAAATTTCGTGGAAAGAACGATTTTTTCCCGATCATAACCCTTAATAGCTTCACCAACGATTCTCTCAGATTCCCCTCTACCGTAAGCTTCAGCTGTATCAATTAGATTAATACCAGAATCTAATGCTTTATGAACAATCGAAATTGCATCAGCTTTATTAAAATCACTTTCAAACCCCCAACCTTTACTTCCAAATTGCCAAGTTCCTAAACCAATTTGGGAGACTTTAACATCTGTGTTTCCAATCACAGTAAATTTCATCTTGATTCAATCATTTCTCTTATTAATAGATTCATAAATCTATTGATCCGAATTCACTATGGCCTCACTGTTCAGAATATGTCAGTAGATATCGGTAAACATTGAAATAGGAGCCAGATTGTTTCTACAATTGTATTAAAATTAGTGGAGACAACGAAATGAAACTCAATATTGATCAATTGGAAGCTTGGACTAATGCCTTTGGTCCATCAGGATTTGAGCTCGAGGTTGCTAAACTCATTAAACATTACGTCAGTCATTATGCTGATGAGGTATCACAGGATAAATCTGGTTCTGTTATCTTCAAAAAAGGAGATCATGGGCCAAAAATTATGCTCGCTGGGCATATGGATGAGATAGGATTTATTATTACAGGGATTAGCAAGCAAGGGTACTTAACTTTTAACCAGTTAGGTGGATGGTGGGATCAAACTTTACTCAGTCAAAGAGTAATCATTCGAGTAAGAGATGGAACGAAAATCACTGGTATTATTGTAGCTAAACCCCCTCACATTATTGATCCAGAAGAAAGAAAGAAAGTAGTTACAAAGGAAAAGATGTTTATTGATGTTGGATGCAAAAGTAAAGAGGAGGTGGAAGCACTAGATATCAAAATCGGCGATCCGGCAGTACCAGATAGTCAATTTGAACTGATGAAACGCACACAACTATCCAAGAAAAAAGGTGAAAAGATAAAGAAGGAAGTTACTCTAGCTATGGCAAAGGGGTTTGACGACCGAATAGGAGCTTTTATCGCAGCTGAAGTCATGAGACAGTTAAAAGAGGAAGGGATTGACCATCCAAATCAAATTTATGGAGTCGCAACTGTGCAAGAAGAAGTTGGATTAAGAGGTGCTCGTACTGCTGCTCATGTAATTCAACCTGATGTTGGATTTGCTCTTGAAGTGGATATCTCTGGTGATGTTCCTGGAGTGGAAAAGACTAAAGCTCCAGCGGAGATGTCAAAGGGTGTCTCAATTCTTACAGTTGACGGTTCCATGATTCCTAATCCTCGCTTAAAACACTTTGTTCTCGATATCGCTGAAGAGAAGAAAATTGATCATCAATTATCTCTCGTCCTTGGCGGAGGAACAGACGCGGGAATTATTCATATAACTGGAGCAGGTTGTCCTTCTCTTGTCATTGGTGTTCCAACGAGACATATTCACTCCCATAATGGCATATTAGATCTTGGAGATGTCGAAAAAACAGTGCAACTTTTGATTGAAGTTATCAAAAGGTTGGATCAAAAAGCAGTTGACTCTTTTACTCAAATCTAGACGCCTGAAAATCAATTCTTTCTTTGCTTTCCTTTCCTTATAACCATTAGAGTACTAAGAATCAATATTACAGGCCAACCAGGTGATATTTCGATTGTTAACTCAGTAGTTGTTGTTGTGGGAGTAGTATATTCAGTGATTATTGTTGTTGTGCTTGACGGTGTTGCAGCTATCTCATTGGAATATTCACTTTCACCAAAAGCATTAATTGCGCTCACAACATAATAATAGGTATTGTCGTTGACCACACTTGTGTCGTTGTAATTTAAACTAGTAGTACTACCAATAAAAGCGTAAGAACCGCCGCTACTAGACCCCCGATAGACTCGGTATTCAATAATTTGTGAACTCCCATCATCATTTGGCGCCTGCCACACTAAGGTTACTTGATTGTTACCAATTGTTGCTTGTAGATTAAGAGGACGACTTGGAGTCGTTAAAGATCGGGTCTCTGTAGTATCAGTTATTGAAGTGGTATTAGCAGTTGTAGTTCTACGTGTTAAGTTCCCCCTATTGATTTTTAGTTGTTTCAAACCTTTGACAATGTATGATTCTACTGTTCCCCCTGTTGGATCCCCTCCATGTGTATTTGTGAAAGTTAGAAAATTTAACATTCCTGATTGAGCATCATATGTAAGATTGAACACTCGATCTTCTATTTCGTAAGTCCATCCTGAAGGTTCACCACTAGTGATGATATAGGCATGTATCTCTCCATCAGGCGAAGCAGCCGCTCCTGTATTATGGAGAGAGGATTCGTCCTCAACTACAAAATTCCAACAATATTGGCTGCTCCTTGGCCTTTTTACTAACTGAAATGCATTAAAAAAGTACCTTTCTGCTGCTCGAATTCCCGATTCATTCTCTCCAAATCCATCAGTCGTCACTAATGGTAGCACAAACCATCCAAATTGTTTTGAATGGTCGGTATCTAGGGGGGATCCATCAATAGTAACCGTGATATTATATGTTATTGGGCCTGCAAGTCCAACTTTTTCATAAAAATCGGGATCGCTATTCCATGTGATGTTAATTGTGTCTCCTTCAGTAAAAGTTACATTCGCTTCTTCCCAGTACCATTCATGAGTGTTGTTCTCATTCAGGACCGTGTCAATCTTAAAACTGATTGTTGTTCCGCCTAGAATTTGGGGATCCCACTGTTGTGCATCATCTGTAGGCCAGCTAGGGGGAGATGGAGGGGTATATGCCCGCCAAGCCGTTGTATCATAACCCTCCGTGTCCAACCAATCGAATGCAAGATCACGAGAATATTTATCGCTAGCAGTCGTCGCTCCAGATTCGGGGGTAGTTCCATCAGTAGCTACCAGTGTCTTCTTGTAAGCTAGTAAGTCTGCTTCAGAGATTGCTCCCCATGATGTTATTGGAAGTGGTGTAACAGCGGACTGACCAAATCCATTCAAAAGGTGTGTAATAATCTTCTCACGAGGGACTATGTGAGAAACTGCATGGCGAACTCCTTTCTTCTGGAAATGATAGACACCATCTTCTACGAACTTGGGGTTGAAGTAGATCGATTGCCAACCAGTCTCAGGCGAGAGGATTGGCTGAATTGAGGCCTCATTTTGGAGCTCGTCGTGAATGTTCCTCATCGTGAACTGAGGATCCATGATGTTGACACCCCCAGTCTTCATATCAGCCATAGCTGAGTCCATACTTGCAACAATGACCTTAGCTGTATCAGGCATATCATCTAGATTGGCAATATTCCAGTGGTCAAGAGTATCTGTTACCCACATACCAGTAAAATTATCCCATTTAATATTCTCGAATTTCTTGAGAGTACATGTGCTTGTGGTAGGATCGAAGTTCTCAAAGATCATGGAACCACAGCCAATGGGGCCAGAATAACCACCTGGGTCGGTATTTCGCCCTGTAGTGGTGGAGTGGCCGCGCCAATTATTTGGTTTAACAAACCATCGTTCATTCGGAACAAGGTGACCAGTTGAATTGTATCCATGGTTAATTGGATCCCCGAGAATGTGCTCTGGGAGTAATGCCGACCCAAGATAGTCAGTTAAGAAACTGGGGAATATTTTTTTAAATTGGAAGCTAATGTGTTCATAAAAACCGTCCATATCCTTATCTTCGACGTAAAATGAATAAATTCCTTGAGTATCGGATTTGTTATCAGCTCCGAATATATTTCGTAGGTTACTATAATCAGCACATTTTATGTCTGGAATCAATCGAGCTTGGAAAGAGAAGGCGACGTCCCATGCGTCAAGAAGATGCCCATCATGCCAATAGACATTATCTCGTACCGAAATATTGTACTGTAACCCATCACTGGAAAAATTACCCATTGAAGATGCTACACGTGGGTATAAATTTAGATATTCTGTAGTATCATAGTTGGCCATCATCCAAGCATCTCGATTTGTTCCTATTGGAAGGATTAATTCTTTAGAGGGTGTTTTTCCCACGAGTCCGTCAAAAGCTGGATTGTTACAATAGTGGTCATACACATCTGTAGTAATCATTGGATTAAAAGTATCACCTCCAGTACTTGCTGCTAATACTACTTGGTCCGCTGTTCCTGTGTAATCAGAAGTTAACCAAACATCTTCAATGGAGTTCAAAGGATAAGTAATCGGATCATACCCATAAAGGCCTTTAGAGACGGCGTGCACCTCATACTGGTTATAGATCATGATATTGGGCATCACATCATACCAAAGCTTTTGCCAGTCAATGAGATCCGATTTAGCCTCGGTTAGGTTTAAATTAGTATTAATGTCCTTAATCAGATCATCCGATTCTTGAGCACGGTAATTATTGTAATTTTTACCTGTTACTTGGGACCAGTACATCACATTGAATCCTGCTGGAGGAATAGCTGTGGATCCATAAACACCTTGCATAGAGTCTCCAGGATGTCCTGCTGGGATTCCCAGCGACATACCGAAAAAGCATATGTCATATCCACCCTCCTTATATGTCCCAACTTCCTGGTCAGTAGCTCTAGGACCAAAAATATCCCAATTTACCAAATCCAGATCACACGAGATACCAATATTTTCTAATTCTCGCTCCATCAGGTGAGCATATTGCATCCGGACAGGACTGCTAGTTGGCGCGAGTAAATGAACATGAAAGAATGGATCGGGTACTTCTTGGACACTTTTCACTGTTGTTTCGCCTATATTTACAAAAATTAAGTTTAATAAACTAATTATTGAAATTAAGATGATAGTCATCTTTAATTTTGAATTAAATAGTGAAAAAGACTTACTATTTGCCATTTTTTTCCCTCTAGCACAAGATTAAGAAATCTTTGGGAACAATTCTTCTATATTCTTGAACATATGTATTAATAAAATTATCTAACCATTATAAAATCTCAAGATTATTGCAGAATTACTTAATTGCTTTCTATAGTATATTGGAATTCAGATTCATGACCCTAAGTAATGATGAAATCAGCTGGATAACCGATCTTGCAAAACCTGAGCGAGACAAAGGGTACACACGGACATTTTTTAGTTACCCTGCAAAATTTCTGGCAAAGTTACCAAGAGGATTAATTGAAAGGTACACATCAGAAGGAGATTTCGTCTTAGATCCGTTTGTTGGAGGGGGTACCACTGGTTTAGAAGCCATGCTCTTAAACCGACGCTTTCTCGGTTATGATATCAATCCTTTTGCCATTTTTGTTTCTAAGATTAAAACAACTTGGCTAGATCCTAGTATTCTACATTCCTATTTTAACTCCATTGTTCACGATATAATTAAAAAAAAATCTCCCTTAACCGATGTTTTAGATGCAGAAGATCGAATATGCTTAGGAAATAAAATCTCTAATGAAATTAATTTGTTATTTACAAGGATTTTAAACATTAAAGCAAAAAACCAAGATCTTCAGAATTTTTTCCTTTTAGGATTGATTCATGCTATCAAAATTGTAGGTAGACGTGATTTTGAAGAAAAACCCAATTGGCAAGAAGCGTCTCTCATGCCAATCTTTAAACGCAAAATAAAAAAAATGATTCAACAAATATCTTCCCTTCCCAAAGATCCGCAATTTAGACCAGAATTTAAATTAGCATCTAATCACCAAATCGATCTTGAAAGTGCTTCAGTAGATTTAATTGTTACATCACCTCCCTACAAAGATAAGGACGTCGAGTACCAAAAAATTCAGATCCAAAGGCGTTCCTTGAAGAAGTCGAAACGATCGGATGTTATATCCACAATACTCAAACAAAATCCTTTAACAAGAAAAGAGCTTTGTTGGACTGGTAGATCTGGGAAGAACTATTGGGAAAGCAATTTAAAATCGTTGAATGAATGTTATCGCTTGCTTAAACACAGTAAATATGCCTTTTTTTGGGTTGGATTCAAAAATACCTCAGATTTACACCAATTTGAATCCCAATTAACCGATGCTGGATTTCATTTCCTTACTACTATTCGAGTTCAATTAAGCGATGATCGTGCAGCTTCAGGTCGGTCAACTCACCATGGTAGACATACAGGAATGATGAGTCACGACTATCTTTTTGTAGTCCAGAAAGAATAAAATGATAGAAATCAGCCATAGAAAGATGGCTGTTCTGTGTCTTCTTTCTTTGGCGGAATGCCAAGCTGAATCAATCCATGATGAGTCTCGAATCGCTTTACATGTTCCATCATCCATAAAGCCATCCGTTTAAAAACTGCAGGGCTCATTTTAACAGTGACAACAAAATTGTGCTCTATTTTGTCCAACACTATTTGGCCTGGCGTATCACTTGCGCGTGGAATAAGTCGGTCTTGGAAGAAACTAATATTGCCTTCATTAGGATTTACTCCACCGAAAAATCCTGAAATAGCGAAGCTAGGTACATCTTCAAATTTAACCTTGGTTGTCGGAGGTTTTGTTTGCATTTTTATTGCCCCTTATCTGTAATGATAAAAATTATCTTTTTCATTAAACCTTTTTGGTTTCTTTGAGAAACAACTAATACAATAAAATTGATGTGCCCAAAAACATACTAATTGACTTGGAACTAGCTTTTCAGTTATAGAAGTGAATACTTTGGAAATCAATTATCATGGACTTGAGCTCTTCGACGCCCGAGATAAAATTTGCGATGATGTAGTCGAAGCTTTTGAAACAGGAGAGGAATTACAATTAATACATGGTTACAAGCATGGTCAGGCAATTCGCTCCTATATTTGGGGTGTCGATGGATTGCGAAAAGATCTAAAACGAGTTCGTCCAGATATTAAACTTCACTTTCAGAAGGGAAAGACTAAGGGTATTACTCTGATCCGATTTTTGGAAGCAAAAAAGGAATAGAATAATATCTTTGAAGCCAAAATATTAAAATTATCTGGATATAGTAATAAAAATTGAACGATATGGCTGAAGATCGATGGCTCCCTCTTCTGATACTCTTATAGGCTTGGTTCTAATTGGAATAGCTATTACGATTATAATTACATTGACAGTCTACTCCTTAATCCAAGTTCTATTTCTAGGGAGGAAACGTTTTGTTTTTGGAGACAAACCATCCAAAGGCCAAGATACAGTATTAAGTGGAGCAGATTTATCTCGAGATATGACCGTCACTCAAGCTACCATGACTGGAGTGGGTGCTATGATTGGGGCTGGAATTTTTGTTCTTACTGGGATTGCTGCGGGAATTGCTGGACCTGGTTTGCTGGTTGCATTTGCATTCAATGGTGTTATTGCTACTTTGATTGCAATGGTCTATGCGGAACTAGGCTCTGCAATGCCAGAAGCAGGGGGTGGTTATATTTGGGCACGAGCTGGATTGGGAGAGACTCAAGGATTCTTCTCTGGGTGGATGAGCTGGTTTGCAGCAGCAGTAGCAGGCTCATTATATGCGCTTGGATTTGGAGCATACTTTGTTACACTTCTTGGCAACATTGGGTTATCAATTCCCAATGAATATATTTTCATTACTGAAAAAATAATTGCGGTAGTAGCCATCATTCTTTTTCTAATCATTAACCAATTTGGTTCTTCGGTTATGGGAAAAGCAGAAACTTGGATTTCAGGAGCAAAAGTATTAATCCTTGCTTTTTTCATCTTAACAGGAAT
>JAEOTY010000116.1 GCA_016839625.1 Candidatus Hodarchaeota archaeon | reverse complement strand
ATTAAAGATCCTAGTTGATACTTTCCTTTAAATCCGTCCAAATTTTGAAATGAATGGAATTGACGTCGTTTTCGAAATAGTAGAGGAAAAATCATTTGGTGGTTTATAAGTGAAAAAAATTCAAGGCGGCACAAGGCTCTTACTCTTTATATTATTGATTGTTATCTATTCTACACACGGAACCTTACTTTTTTATCAAATTAACACGAAAGAGTTTTCCGCAAGCGGCGGAAATGTCTTGCCTCTCCGAAAGGACACCTTGAAACCAAATGGTCTTCCACAGACAGGTATTGTCTCACCTTCAAGATTTCCTCGCTCTCCTTCGGCAAGTATTCAATTAATACCTAACGATAAACCCATTTTTTTCCCAGGGGATATGGTTCACATTAAAAATCGGTTTAGACTCCCTGGCGACTTAGGGGATCCTCCTACTAATTGGGCGATTGTTCAACAAAGAATTGGGATTTATCTGTTTGAGAGTACTGAGCCACTTAGTAATGACTCTGACCATCAAGTGTCAGTCATAACCACTGATAGCGATATTACTAATGGAACCTATACTTTATCCCCATACGTAGCGCTTTCAGATGATTTATGGCATGGGTGGCTGAACACCTCATTTAATATTCCTGATCTTACAACACTTGGTGATATTAATATTGAACCAGGTGATGATGTTACGATCTACCAGTATTTTGGGGGAAATAGCAGCAGTGATGCTGACCTTGGTGGCGTGGAAATTAGCTTCACTGATACCTTTAGCCTGGGTGGGTTTTCTAAAATCGAGAGAGAAGATCCAGGATTCGTAAATCCATCGAGTGGTGGGAATACGTTTCGACAGGGGGAAGCTGCTTCAGTCAAACTCAAAGCAGAATCGGGAGATGATGTTGTACCAGGAGTAGATGTCAGTTGGGCACTTTACTATAATGATACTAATACCAAAATTCCAAATCCTGCAGATGTTGGAATAATCGTTAACCTTACTGACGTGACTTCTGGAACCCTTAGTACTACAACAGATATTAATGGTGAACTTAATTTAACAGTATACACGACGAGTCCTGATACCCCAGAGGAGAACTATTATATTCTGATAACAGGAGATTTTAGCCCAACCACGTATTATACGGAAAATTATGATGGAACTGCAAACTCGAATCATTATAGCTCGACTGCAAATTTTACGGTTAACAATGACATAGCTGCGTTTTCTGCCCTCGCACCAGGATTTGAAGATTTTTTCCGTGGAAGTAATACTTTTCGACATGGAGAAAATGCCACGGTTACGTTCAAGGCAGATGCAGGCGGAATTGATGTATCAGGAGTTGTTATTAACTGTACCCTTCACAGGAATGATACTGGGGCAGTAATAACAAATGAATCTAATGGAATAACTTTCTATCTATATGATCCGACTACAGGTAATATTCGTAATACAACAGACGGGAATGGGGAACTAAATTTAGTTGTAAATACAACATATCCAGATACGCCTGAAAATAGCTATTCTTTCTACATTACCGCAAATTTTACTGGTACAGGATTCAATTCACCTTCTTATGACGGTGTTGACGAGAGCACAAACAAGATCGATCTTATAGTAAATTTTACCATCAAAAATGAAATGGACTATGTTGATCTTCAGTTCATTTCAGCTGTACCTTCAGAGACGCTAGACACGCCTAATACGAATATCACTATTGTTACTTTTCGCGCTCAAGCTCTGTACACGTACGGGGGCCCAACTGATTATTATTTCCCTGCTAATATTCCAGTCAATGCTACATTGGACATGTACCTCGAGGGGGTAACACTCAGTGCTGCAGATGGTTATTCAGATAATGGTTCAGCAGAGTGGTGGCTCACTGATTCAAACGGAGAGATTGCATTCAATATAACGGCTGATTTTCCTGTTCCATTTAATGATAGCATCCTAACCATTACTGCTGTGGCGAACCTTCAAACCAGCGATGCACCTGATTATCCTACTACTATCCCCCATCGTTTCATGCGGAACTCTACTGACGGGTTTAATGCTTCAAATAACCGAGTAATAAGCATCAATCCTGACTTTTGGATAGGAGAAATCGTATTACTCTCTCCAAGTAGTACTATTCGCCCTGGGAAAAGCGCGACCTTTGAATTTGAGGTTCGAAACAGTGGCCAACCGAGTACCAAATTTGCGGATGTCCCTGTGAATATCACATTAGGCCAACACATTGATTATGTCACACTTACTTTTGATACGGTAAGAAATCAACCGTACAGCGTTGAATATCTTAAAACTGATTCAAATGGAGTTATTGAAGTTACAGTATCCATATCACAACTTTCAGAGTGGCAACCAGTACCAGTGATTCTAAACCTTACAGTTGATTTTGAAAATGATTCTAATCCAAGGTGGATTGGATCCAAACATGTAGGATACGATACCATCGAGAATTTCAATAAAACTTGGCTTTTTGATCAATCCACCGATGATTTAGAGGTTAATCCTGAATTCTTGACAGGAGAAATAGTGTTCATCGGGTATAATGTGACCGATAATTTTGTCCAACCTGGAGAAGCTGCGAAGCTGACATTTAAAGCGCGAAACAGTGAACTCCCCAATGAGGACTTCGCTGATGTTCCAGTCAAATTTGAATTGAACCAAACCATTGCAGGTGTTTCATTGGTGAACACCAGCTTAAATCCTGAATACTTGAATTCTGGCTATTATAAGACAGATGGGAATGGAATTATTGAAGTAGTTGTCCAAACAACTTACTTAACTACTCCAGAATTCCGCCAAGCAGTTAAAATCGATTTTACTCTTGACTTTGAAAATGATACTAATGTAAGGTGGATTGGTAAGGAACATACTGGTTTTACTACCCTCACAGAGTACAATAAAACTTGGTTAGAATGGCAATCGTCAGCTGATTTTTATGTTGATCCCGATTTCTCGATCTATAAGGTCGCTTTTTCCACGACAAATGAAACTGGTGACACAATCATCCGTTCTGGCGATGCCCTGACTGTCACATTCAAAGTTCAACCTGAGAGTGGTGGAACTGGTCTATGGTTCGTTCCTGTGAACATTTCTTTAGTGGGATCTTACCTAGGAGTGTCAATATCCTTTTTCGATTCTAATGGTCCTTCAGCTCTTCCTAATTACGAATATACTCTTGGAACTGGAGAAATAACCATTCTTTTAACAACGACTTATGATTTAACACCCAAAAATCGTGATATCAGGCTAAAAGCGACCGCAAACTTTCAGTATGATATAAGTAATCCTGTGTGGTATATCGGTCAAAACCCCAGCGTAGGAGACTTTCGCTCAAATTACACTTATTCTGATGTTGAAAAAATAGTTACTGTTGCCCCTCAGTATTTTACAGGCAATATCTATGTTCCTACTCTTAACAACCCTAATGCCACGCTAGTCCAACAGACTGAAACTATGGAAATCGAGTTTAAACTCAAACTTACGTATACTGGAGATGTATTCCCTGATATAGATGATGTCAATATTTCGATTCAAATTAATAATACAGACCCAGCAGATTTGGATTGGCCGAATATGACAGTTACTCCTTCATTGTTCCAAGACTCGGATGACAGTAGTGTCATTTTCTACATTGAAACTAATACCACGGGAATTACTCCTGAAGCTATATATAATATCACTGCAAAAGCTGATTTTGGTACAACTAAAGGCCTAACATACAATTTTTCTGCGCCGTACCCAAGTACGGTTCCATCAGGGTATCTTGCAGGAGTATGGGTGAATGGGACCACAAATGATAATTATTCTTTTGTAACCCAATGGTTTGAAGTAAAAAATATTGATCGACTGACGGTTGTAGTAGATGACGTTTCAGATCCCCTCCATACTGACGAAGGATTCATTTCTGGGTATTGGGAGGTTTATCGAGAAACCACTAACATCACTTTATCGGGAAGTTACAAGGATATCACCCAACAACCAGTTAATAATACAGAAATCACTATCTCTTGGAATAGCAGTATAAGTGGTGGACCGTTTAACCTTACAAATGTCTTCACTGATGCTGTTGATGGAACCTTTTCAGTTAATGTCTCCCTACCTACTTCAACTGATTTGGACGATATCACAATATATGCCAGAGACGTTAGAGTACGCGATCCCGCAGAGGTACGAATTGGGGTTACGAATATACGCGTTGTAACGAAAATCAATCTTAGTGATTATAGCCGTACTGGCTCTTACACAGGAAATGCTGTCCATGTAGGAGAAAATGTATCTGTTGCAGGGACTTTATATGATGATCAAGGAGTAATTATTGACTCCTCCGAACTAGATGACCGTTTGCGAGTAATTGGCTGGAATGGAAGCCATGAAATAGGAGCAGCGGTAACTGGAAGCCCAGATGGGGTCGGAGCTTATAATTTCAGCTTCCAAGTTCCCCTTGATTACTCTGGTGACACCCTTTTCATAAGATTTAACATTACTACGAGTGTAACTCTTCTTCATTATCGTTTGAACTATACCCAACTATCAATTTTTGTTTATAGGGATTATAAAATCGTGGATCTTCAAATCTATCTTCCACATAATAGTAGCACCATTCCAGTAACCAATAATAGTATGTACTTAATCAGCTCTACAGGAGTTGACCCCTCAGGGGTTGATCACCGATTTATATTCGTTTTTGGAAACGTTAACGATACGGCCGCACCAGCGCGGAGGCTTAGTTCAAAATTCGTAAATACCTTATGGAATGGAACAGGTTCTCCACTATATATAGATACCAATGGATTCTTTAATACATCCTACAGTTTCACAGGATGGAATAATGTCACCTGGGAATGGGAGTTTTATCATATTCTAGATAACGGAACAATATTATCTAAATACTATTTCATCACCTTTGAGTGGGAGGTGTACGATATTTCTGAGCCTACTATAACTATTATCAATCCTGTTAACTTTACAACAACCCAATGGCTGCCGAATAACGATACAACAACGTTTACAGTCAATGTAACTGATCCTAACAATGCTATGGGATATGTTTCAGTGGGTGTGGATAACGCATCCGTTACGATCTGGATTAATGATACAAGCTATGCCATGACACAAGGGACAGGATCAATATTTTATTATAATTGGAACACATCCTCAGTGGAAGATAAAATCTACAACATAACAATAACTGCTTCAGATGTTGGGGGGAATATAAATTCCACAGGATCGTTTATGCGTGTGATCGATATAATTGTTCCTTCAATTACTCCCAGTACTACTCAGTACAATGATTCTTATGCTCCAGTTAGCCTTGGAGGAATTTTAACCATTAAAGCTAATATTACTGATTCAAATTCTCTGACGCTTATGAATAGTGGAATAAATACCTCCTCAATTGCCATTTGGATTAATGGAACGAGCTTTTCGATGACATACGACACAGGATCTACATATATTTACAATTGGGACACCTCAACAGCCGAGGATAAAATCTATAACATTACATTCTCCACTTATGATAATGCTGGCAATTGGAACGTAACTGGTATACATCTCATTGTCCTTGACATAATTAAACCTTCAATAACTACTAATATTACTCAATATAACGATAGTTATGTTCCATTCACCCCGGGGGGTCCTTTACAAATAGTAGCTGATTTCACTGATTCAGGTTCTCTCACTCTTAAGAATAGTGGAGTAAATACATCCTCAATTGCCATTTGGATTGATGGGACGAGCTATTTGATGACATACGACACAGGATCCACATATATTTACAATTGGGACACCTCAAAAGCCGAGGATAAAATCTATAACATTACAATCGGCAGTTCTGATAATGCTGGTAATTGGAATACAACAGGAACGATTCTAATTGTAATTGACATAATTAAACCTTCAATAACAACCAATATTTCTCAATACCATAATACGTATGTCGCATTCACCCCTGGGGGAGATTTGCAAATAGTGGCTGATATCAACGATTCTGGCTCCCTCACTCTTAAGAATAGTGGAGTTGATCCATTAACAATAGCCATTTGGATTGATGGGACGGATTTTCCGATGACACACACCACAGGTTCATTTTATGTTTACAATTGGGACACATCAGCCGCTGAAGATAAAGTCTATAATATTACAATCGACGCGTTTGATAATGTGGGCAATTCAAACACAACAGGAACGATACTGATTGTTCTTGATCTGGTTGCTCCTACAGCGACATTTGATGAGCTTGAAGAATATCCCTCTGGATATCTAGAACTAAATTCAGAGGGAAAAATAGAGATTTCTGGAACTATTAATAATTCAAATTCAAATACTGGAATTAATAGTGGACTAGATTATTCCTCTGTTGAACTTGTTATCCGAGGAAAAGGTGAGACTGACTCAGTCCTTGAGGATACTATCGAGGTTACTGCGGGTAGCTTCTCATACAATTGGGACATTCTGAATGCTGATTTTACTCGCGATTCACGTTTCATAATATATAGCCGCTTAGAATTAGTGCTAACTTTTAACGATACAGCTGGAAATAGTGGAGAAAAAATAAAAGAAGTTCAACTTGATAATGAAGCACCTAATTTAGGATTCGTAGACGAAGATGTTTGGACGATACCAAATGTAGTAAAAGGGGATGAGCTCACAGTGGAACTTACCATTAATGATGGAACCGCTGACGCACAACAAAGTGGGGTTAATATGACCACTTTGGTTATAGAGCTTGTTTCGAATGAAACCGATGAAACAATCTACTCTATCGAATATTCTAATGATAGCGAATCAAGAATAACTGACACTGGTACAGGAGTATCAGTAACCCTAGACATTCCTAAAGATGTAAAAAAGGATGTATTATACTTGAAGGCAAGTATCTTTGATAATACTCGTAATCAAAAGGAAATCGAATCCGAACGCTTTACTCTTCGCCCTATTAGTGCTTCCTCATTAACTATAGAGTGGTATTGGTACATTCTGGGCATTCCACTAGCCTTGGGTGGTGGAGTTGGGTTCGCTGCATTGTTCGAACGAGTAAAAGGGTTAAGAAGTGCTTGAAACAATAATCACTCCAAAAGAATTTGTCGAATCATTAACTGAATTTATAAAGTTTGAAGAAGATAATATAAGAAGCAGTAAAAGAGGAAAAAGAAAAAAATAAAATAATGAAAGAAAACTCTATTAATCTAGGATAGAAAAAATCACGATAAAATTAGCTAGAAAGAAATGTGAGAGTTGTAATAAAGATGAAAGGATATAATTTCTTTGCTCAGGGTCTTTTTGAAAACCCATTATTCTTTGTATTTGTTCTAGGCATTGCGATAGTTATCAGCGCCGTGATATTCTATTTTCGAAACCAAATCAAAGAAGCTCTAGGAATGGGTGCGGCCAAAAAGACCATAACAGAACAAGAGATCGAACAGCGTCTTGTTCAAATACGGCAATTAGCCCGTCAACAGATGTTTCGAGAAGCTACAATCCTGATGTGGCAGACTATGTCAATTGCTTCTGAACAATTTCTCCATGTTGGCCGAGCACCAAACGAATCTGCACGACAGTTAGGTGTCAAACTGATGAATCGAGGCGATGTGGATCCCAGTGCTATTAATGCGATTGTAATGGCCTTTGAGAAAGCTCGTTATGGACAAACTCCTCTTACAACACAAGAATTCAAGGATGGTTTGTCTGGGCTTCATCAATTCCTCCAAACGGCAACATCAGTCGCGGAAACTGAAACTACCGAAGAATTTTGATGATTATTAAGGACCTATTTATTTCAGACGAAATGATAAGTGAATGGTTATGGTAACGATAAATCGCACCTCAGCTGCAGTTATTGTCTTAGCGATTTTCATCAGCTATCCCTTTTTATCTGCATTTCTATTTGGCGGTTTTTTTGCTACTAACAATACTGATTTTTCAATCTACAACACTGGATGGAATGGAGCTAGTGAATTCAAAAAGAGATTCCAGAATCACCCAAATCAAGCTCAGATTTCCACCATCATTGGGAGTAGCAATGTACTTAATCGTCTGAATGAATCCGAAATGAATGATAGTCGCGGAGCACTCATTATTCTAGGGCCTGCAGTCAATTACGATTTTTCTGAAGCACTAGCGATTCTTATGTACGCTGTTAATGGGGGACGAGTCTTAATTGCAGATGATTTTGGAACTGCAAACGACATTCTAGATATGTTCTCTATTTTTCTTAGTATGATGGCACAGTTGGATTTGGGCACAATAGACCTTGGCGGTGGTTTAGGAGGTGATACGGGAGGAGGATACAATCCCTTTGGAATGAATACGACAGAGCAGAATGAAACAGAGGATGGAGGAGATTGTGACGTTTCAGCCAATTTTCCAATAGCAGGGATTGCTATTAATGGTAGTCTCCTTGTAGATCAAGGCAGCTACAATTATACTCCTCTAACTCCTATTTTTAATTTTCCCTCAACAGTCCAACAAGGAACTAGTTATCAAATGCCAGCCCCTTGGGTCACAGATTTCACAACTGGTTTGAGTGGTAATGGTGTTATTGGGAATTTCGCGTCTATTATTACTATGAAAGTAAGGTACCCAAACACCTCATCAATAGAAGAAAACGGGAATGGAGATTTAAACGAAACATGTGATATAGAATATATCACTAAATGGGTTCCCATGGGGGAGTTTCCAGCTTCTGCATCGTCTGCATTCGAAGAATTGGGAGAATACATCGGTTCAGGGAATATTCCTGATGTTTCCTTCAGTCTTCAGATTGCTGTGTTATATAGTAGCTCGAACGCGTGGATTGAATCGGATTTAGCAGCAGCTAAGTACGATGTTAATAGTATTGAACCTGATCCTGATGAGTGGGGAAATCCTAATGTTGGCTTTCCTGTCTTTGTTTATTTTCCCTTTCCCCTTGGAGGGCAGATTATCATATGTTCAGACCCATCTATTTTCATTAATCAGTATTTAGACACGACTAATTATCCTGGTTCCGCCATATATGATAATAGTGATTTTGCTGACAATGTTGTTGACATGATAATGAGATCCACTTCAGGAGATTCACGAGTGGGTCAAACTGTCATATTTGACGAAGGTCATCTTGCTAATAATCCTTTATCACCTACTCTCCCTTTGAGTTTTTATTTAAAATTTTTAGATATGGTTACTATGTTCCCGTTGTTTGCTTGGGCTTTACCAATTCTCGCGATTGTATTATCACGACGTTTTATGCCCAAGAGAACACAAGCTAAACCCCTCCTCCTAACACGCGTAGAGCGATATTATGGACGCAGTTTTTTTGCTGTAAAAATGCGGTGGTTCCTAGAATATCAGCAGTATTCACGTGGATTAGAACTTATTTATCGACGGCTTAATAGAAATTTAACAAGACGTTATGCGCCTGATACTGGTCTCACTCCTGAAATTACTGCATCTTATTTAGTAAGTGAATTTCCTGAGCGCTTTAATGAAAGAGATCTCATCAGAGGTTTAACTCTAGTCGAAGAAATTATTGTTACGCGAGCTATGATTTCAGAGCAAGAGTTTTTAGATCATTATCTGTTCCTGAAAAACATTGGGGTGGAGATTGGGTAATCAACAATAAACTACATGATAAAATCTAATAATCTATACTAGAAGTGGAAGAAATGAGCAAAACTGACTTAAAAGGAAAAGATTTCACAAGTGATGAACTAACTTATGAAATGTTGGAAGTAAACGACATTGCTCGTGCGTACCAGCAAATCATGACAGAAATAAGAAAAATTTACATTGGAAGGACTGAAATCTTTGAAATGCTTTGGATTGCAATGTTAGTTGGTAAACATGTCTACTTAGAAGGGGTTCCTGGTATTGGAAAGACATATATGGCAGAAACCTTCTCCACCTGCCTTGGAACTCTATACAAGCGAATTCAATTCACTCCTGATATGCTTCCGTCTGATATTGTAGGAACAAACATTTTCAATCCAAAGACTGGAACATTTCGTCTCAAAAAAGGGCCAATTTTTGGAAATGTTATCCTTGCAGACGAAGTTAATCGAGCTCCTCCTAAAACTCAATCAGCAATGCTTGAAGCCATGGCTGAAAGGCATGTCTCAATAGAGGGGGAAACTCACAATCTCGAAAAACCTTTTGTTGTTATGGCAACAGCCAACCCTGTTGAGCAAGAAGGAACATATCCCCTACCTGAAGCTCAATTAGATCGTTTTATGATCAAAGTTATTATCCATCATTCTTCTCCTGAGGATGAATTACGTATTATCAAATTTAAAAACGAACCAATCCCTGCAATCCTTAAACAGGTTGTTTCCCCTCAGACCATTGTTGCTATGATGGAAGTAGTCAAGAGAGTATATGTTTGTCCAGAACTACTTGAGATGATCCGAGATATAACTGTTGCGACACGAACTGACCCACGCTTAATTTTAGGATGTTCTCCTCGTGGAAGCGAAAGCCTTCTATTAGCAGGAAAAGCACGAGCTGCCATACATGGACGTGATTATGTCATTCCAGATGATATTCTCCTGATGATTCCTCATGTTGTACACCACCGTATAATTCTAAAACCTGAGGCAGAATTAGAAGGAATAACCCAAATAAGGATTTCCGAGGATGTTCGTGATAATGTACTCATTCCAGTCGATCCTGTAGAAGAAGAAGCTGTTTACGAGGAGTATTACGAAGAAGAGTATGAAGAATAATTCTAGATTAAAGTCTCGAAGTAAAATTTACCATATATTCGATTTAAAAGGCAATAGGTGTATCTTTGAATGCTTTCATCACGAGGCGCTTTCATCGCAATCGGTGGAATCTTGCTAATATCAATAGGACTAAGTGCAAAGGGAATTGGAACCGTTTCTACAATGCTTCCTATCCTATTCGGGGGAGAAGGGATTACCCAACAATCTGGCGAAGAGGGAACAATAGGTTATCCAGAAGGAATGGAAGTGTTAGAAGTATTTGATATACTGAATAGCTCTCCAATTGTAGATTATGGTATGTTTCTAGGCACGCTATTACTCCTAGCAAGTGTTATTGGCCTTCCATTTTTCCGTGCATCAGCTAATGCCTCCCTCATTCGGGTAACACGGACTGTTGACCGAGAGAAAGCTTTTGCGGGGGAATACGTCCACGTTTCAGTGAAAATTGAGAATACTGGACGACGAAGAATGGATTTTCTCGAGATTTATGATGCCATTCCAGACATGTTTGAAATTGTATTAGGTGAGAACTTTATTATCACTCAACTCGCAGGTAGGGAAACCAAAGAATTCTCATATATTGTCCAGGTCAGCACAAGAGGTGTTTATCGCGTCGGGCCTGTCAAGGTCATCATCCACGATAGATTAGGTTTCTACTTTGAAGAAGATATAAGACATTTCTATACTGAAATTCTCTGCTACCCCTCATATGAGGATATACGACGAATGGAGGCATTAAGTAAACGTCGGCAACAAGGAAAGATGTTTGGAGCTCATAAAACTAAACAGAAAGGAATGGGAGACGATTTTCATGCACTTTCCGTATATTATCCAGGAGCTCCTTTCAAATCCCTAGATTGGAAAGCTTTTAGCCGAACGGGAGAACTTTATGTAAGAGAGTTTGAATCAGAGAAGAATATTCGAATGATTGTCTTTCTCGACCACAGTGGCAGTATGGGGGCTGGTATTCCATTCAACACGAAACTTGATTTCGCTATTCGTTCCACAATGCTTGTCATGAAAATGGCTGAAGAACGTCAAGATCTTTTCGGTCTAGTAACGTTTGCGGATCGACCAACATCTTTCCTTCCACCAGGAGGGGGAAAAGCGAGTTTTTTTCAATTGATGGAGATTCTTGCGTTAGTAGAACCACAAGGTCGGTCTGATCCTTTAGCTGCTGTAGATTTTGTAATGCAACGAGTACCTAGAGCATCTTTCTATATTTTCTTAACAGATCTAGAATCTTCCGATTCCGAAATATT
>JAEOTY010000115.1 GCA_016839625.1 Candidatus Hodarchaeota archaeon | reverse complement strand
TCATTACGTATCCACTAGAGAATTGCTTCCCTAAATAGCGCTCACGTAAAGCGGTCTTGCCTACTGCACCATCACCGAGCAGACAGACTTTCATAAGTAGCAGTTAAAGTCAGCTCCTATTTGTGTTAATCTTGTGGCTTCAAAAATTCCCTAGGGATTCAAATTGGAAGGTGGAGCTTTGATACTTAAATACTTGCTATTAACCCTTAAACTCTTATTTTTCAGCTTTTCTGCTAAGAAATCTTCTTTACTGCAGATAGGAGTAAATTGTATTTTCCTCTATGTTCCATCATCCGAATAACAGGAGAATCGCTCTTTGAACGAGTGAATGACTATTCTCTGTTAGCTTTCAGTTGAAAAATTTTTTGATAAACAATTTATGATGAGCAATTACGAATCTTGCTTCTAAAATATTGATATATAACAAATATAAAAAGACGAAGATTATAGTTTTAATCAAACTTCAATAAAATTCAAAAGTCTCTTTTATTATTATAGTGGTTAAAGAGGTATTCCCTTGTCACTAATATATGAACTTTTGAAAAGAAACCATAAGCGGATTGGAAAGTAAGGATAATGGTTGGACTGAAGATTTCTTCAGAAGAAATAAAGGATATTGTCCCTATACTAGGATTAACTGATGATGATCAAGGAAAAGTGTACATAAGTTTACTTTCACTAGGAATGGCTACTCTTGGTCAGATTAGTATACTTTCAGGATTGGATTACATTAGAACTCAAGAAGCACTCCAAGTTTTAGTGGGCAGTAAACTAGTACAAAGAATTCCAGGAAAAGTTGGACGTTATATCGCCTTGGAACCATTCTTGAAGTCTTTTTTCCTTGCATATGATCCAATCACCCTAGTAAGCATCCGAAAAGAATCAAATAACACCTTAGATATAAAAGTAAAACAAATTGCTGAGATTTTTACTGAATCAATCGAGGTTTTTCATAAGCAGACTTTAGAACTGGAAAATAACTTTTCTCTAGGTTTGGATCCGTTAAAACAGAGTTTCACTAAGCTCGTAGATAATTTCCTCAAAAATATCCAAGCCTCAGAGAATCAAACACAATTGAGTATAGAAGAAATTCGATCGAATGTCCAATTTGTCCTTGAGCAATCAGAGAAACTCAATGAAGAAATTCGTAATGTAAACCTTACAAAAGTAAAGGAAATTCCTCAGATTTTTGGGCATTTAATGCCTGAAATTACCCAAGAATTGACAACAATTTCTCAAATATCAAATAATGCCTTAAAGAATTATAAAACAGGTTATAAATCTGATCTAGAATCATTAAAAGGCGATGTTAATGAAAAAATTGTAAAATATACCAATGGCCTCAATGAAATGCTCGATCAGTTTGATAATGCTCGCTCTGAAGAGTATAATGACTTCGGAAGTAACATTGAAAGAATAGATTCATTACTCGAAAACATCCGACTGAATGCTATTCAAAAAAGAACAAAATTCAACGAAATTCGAGAAGGGTATAAAGAGATTGATGAATTGGTGAGGAGACGACATCCGGAGCTAATGAACAAGTTAAATGAAATGGAACCATTAGTTACTAATTCAATTGAAGATATACAAAGTAGAAAACTGTTTAAAGGAAAGGATGCATTTTTAACTAGCTTAACGCAGGTAGACGGAAATATAAAGTCGATTCAACAAATCCTCATAGATCAATCAATGACACTGGAAAAAATCAACGGACTAAATGATTTATTGAAAGAATCAGAGGATGAAATTGTACACACAGCTGAAATTGGATTATATGAAGTGAAAAAAGTATTAGACGAAGAAGTTAGACTAGTTTCCCACAATTTGGAAGAAATTAAAAATAATGTTAGCTCTGAGTTTAGAAAATCAATCCAGGACTTTCTAGATACAAAAAAACAAGACATACAAGCGAAAATAGGATCATTTGAAGCGGTTTTTGATCAAAAAATCAATGATTTTAATTTACAGTTGAATGAAACAGCTTCGAAATTTCTAAACAATCTTTCAAGCTTAACCCAACAGACTACGGAGAAATTTAAAACTAATTTGGAATCATTCTTCAAGGAAAAAGACTCTCTTGATGAGAAAACAATTAGACTATCAGGCATTCTTGGTACATTAGACAAATTTAGTTTTGATTCTAGTTCAGACTTGAAAGGTGTAATGGATCAGATTTCTAATCTTAAAGAATCTTATAATGAATATCTTTCTAGCTTAAATATCTTTACAACAAATTTTGCAGATTTAAAATTAGAGAATTTCAGTTCTACATTGAATAATGTTAAAGAGATTCTTAATTCCCAGATTTCCAAAGTCGGACAACAAATAGAACAAGAGATCTCAGCCCTAACTTTTTCTATAAAAGAAATGAAGCAGAAACTTAACAAAATCTTCGATTTATCAAGATCCGTTGGGATAACAGAAATCGAATCCTCATTACTTTCCAGCGATTTGGTTATTGGAGAAACAGCTATTATTATGATGTTACGGGATCTGACGTTACGTGCCAAAACATCTTTGACTGTTCTAATGCCCCGTCCAGAGCTTCAAACCTTAATGATTGCCTCCAAATTGCCTATGAAGACTCGGGTAACCATCATTGGGGATTTCAGTAAGGTTCCTGAGTCAACTTTGAAGAAAATATTATCGTCAGCTAATCTTAGATTAAAACAATTGGATACTATCGATTTTTGGGGTTGTATTCGAGATGCTGAGGAGCTATTAGTTTGTCCCGAACCCAAGCATCCTGAAAAAGAGGAGCTTATCGGGGTCATAACTGCCAATGAGAACTTGGTTGAGCTATTTTCTCAAGAACTAATGACTTACACTACACGGAGTCGAGAAATCACATTCTAAGAATTTAAAATGAAGTTATTTAATTCCTACTGTTCATGGAATAAATAAAGCTCAGTTACGGCCGGATTTTTTGGGTTGCAGCTAATCTTGCTTGCTCCAATGTCTGATCATCAGCAGAAATGCGTTTAGTCAAAAGTATTTGAATTTCGCCATTACGAACGTCAAAATCCACACGACCGGCTGAATATTCAATCGAATAATAATCATTTTTTCGAGTAAGGTACACATCCCCAGTATTCGAAAGAGCAATCACAAACCGACCAGCTATGCTTTCAGGATCATAAACAGGTCTTTCTGTTACTTCAAGTGTTCTAGGGGGTTCTGGGGAAAAATCAGCTTCAGCTACAGATACAGTCTTCACTAGAGGTTGAGTGTCGGATTCTAATTGCTCTTGTTTTAGAAATGTTGGAATATATTCAAGTTCTGCTTCGGGTTTTTCTTCTGCAATAGGTTGGCTAGGAGTATCTGTACTAAAT
>JAEOTY010000114.1 GCA_016839625.1 Candidatus Hodarchaeota archaeon | reverse complement strand
CCCGTTCAACCGGAACAACGGTCTTCCTCGCGTCTCTATCCCGTCGACCACATTTCTTACATCGAAACCCCTTCCGGCTACCCATGGACTCCATGCGCTTCCCACAAACGCGACAGATAGGGTTTCGCAAAATCGTCTGAGCCGCTAACTTGACAACCTTTATCTTTTCCAAGTTGAGGGTCAGAGGATTCTTCGGCGAGGCGGGTCGAACACCTCCATACACCTCCACCACATCTCCTTGCACCAATTGTCTCACAACGTTCCTAAACTTCCCCGTTGGCTCGTAGGCAGCGCAGTCGATGCAGCCGCCTTCGTCCCCGAGGGTGAAGATAACATGCCTCCCCGGAATAGTATGAGGGTCTGCTATTACTGAGCCACGGACGACTACGGCGCTGTGAGGGCGGGCTTGGCTGATACTTTTCAGTGCATTGAGGTGAGCATCGGTTCCCTGATTGGTCCTGAAGATCACCCATCTCTCAACGTCTTCGAGGATCTTCAGCAGCCCAAAGGCCGTTTTCACCCCGTCAGGACGCTCGCCCCGTATACCCAGCAGCACGGGGTCGGGTCCTCGGGGCGTTATTAAGATGCGCTTCGCCCCATAGTCGACGTTGCTAAACGTTAGGCCGCGAGTCGTTTCATCCATTTCAAAAACGGAGACCCCATCCACCTGCCGTACGGAGCCCCTGTTCTGCTTGCGTCTGTAAGCGATTAACTCGTATGTATAGTCCTCCAACAAGGGTTCGCCAATGGCAGCTAAGGCCCCGATCAAGCCCCTGCCCCCCTTAAAGCCAACGGATTCGCAGTGAAAGCGGTTGATAAGCCGTAAGGCCTCATCTTTGTTAACGACGCTTTGAATGGTTTTTCGGGCAAAATCGGTAAGGGCCGACGGTATTTTCTTGCCCTCGTAAAAGACGATGCCGGGATCTGTCCCCGGGAAATCGAGGTCCGCCTCCTCCGCCACCGTTTCCACAACCCGTTCAACGAGGCGTCTCCGTCTATCGTCGTCTATCGTCAATCGGAGGCAAAGAGCCCCGTTTCCCCTGGTTTTCCAGGGGACATTGGGGTTCAACCGAATGAGGTTGGGGTAATCAAAGAATTCAGCGTCCAGTCTACGTAACGTCTCAACCAGTAAAGCTGCAACATACGTTGTACACCCCCGCTGCGTTGAATCCGTATCGTCAAATCCAATGTGCAGAAAGGATTCCATCAACCTCCGCTCCACTCATAAAGTGATAATCCAAGGGGAAAAGCTTCGTCTATTAGAGGGGAACAGCAGTCGCACTGGGTTTTCAGGGTTCTTCCATGACAATCATTGTGAGAGTTGACCCCACCTTGTCAAGCCTACGGATTTTCCACGTGACAACTTCTTTCAGCTTGGTCATTGACTCCGCCTCAACCTTTGCCACGATGTCATAGACACCGTAGACAATGTAGGCTTCCGTTACATTAGGAATTTTGTCCAAGGCTTTTTTAACTTCGTCTTCTGAACCGATTTCAGCATTGATTAACACAAATGCTAAGGGCATAATTTTTTCCTCCCTTCAAATTCATGCTATCCTCCCTTTTTACGTTTTCTACTGAAAAGACATCGGGTGAAGGAGACGCTTAGCAGTTTCACTGAAGACAGTAAATAAGGAATGACAGAGGAGTCAGTGCGTTAATGAAGTAGCTACTCCTCAAAATTAGAAGCGACTCAGGAAAAAGAAAAAAATAAGAAAAGACGCCTACCCTATAGAGTCTAAGACGCCCAGGGCTTGCTCTGTAGAAAAGTATTTGCCATCTGCGAAGGAGAGGGCTCCAGAATTCTTCAAGTCTACAAGTACCTTGAATAGTTCTCTTTTGACACCGGCCTTATTCAGTTCGCTGTATGCTTTTGGCTCTCTACAGAATTCCACGAGTTTTCTATTGTCTGTTCCATTTTTGGAGTGATTAAGGCATTCCACAACATCTTCTCTCGTCATGTATACTCCTTTCCCTACAATAAATGACCTTATCTTCTTCTTCAATTGGTATTAAAGACTTGTCACTTTTTTCTCACCATAATACCCGTATCTGTTAAGTGCTATCGAACATCATATTCATGATATTAAACTCGCATTACGAGGACTAACGAATGCGTTCATAACAACTTTCCTTACAGTACTTATTATAAATACTTTAAGGTCAACCGTTAACGCGTCATTAGGCAATTCGCGAGCCAGCCACCAATAACCTGAGCAAATTACTAGCTGGGAAACAGATAGTGACGACCATGGGCCACTCTACAGCGGTTAAATGATCTATGAGGCTCGGAGACCTTCTTTAAGTCCTGATAGGTGTCCGACGTACTAAGGGAAGGCAGGGGAACCAGAGGAAAAATTATTATGGGTGAAGCCGAATTAGCATCAGTTGATGATTGGGCCGATTGTCTAGTTGGTTAGGATGTCGCCTTGACGTGGCGAAGATCGCCGGTTCAAATCCGGCTCGGCCCACCACCCACCAATCTTGTTTTCAGAAAAGAGAGATGAATTGGGTTTCTTTCCATTTTGATGATTGTTACGAGAATCTGTAATGTCATTACAGTATTCAGTAATGATTCTATGTAACCATGTTTTCGTCTTTTCATTGTTTAGTAATAGAGGTATGGTTTTCTCGAATTGGTGTAGTTTGGAAAGTATTCGATGAGTGAGGACTCTTTCATAGTTATTATCGACTTGTTTTATGCCTTTCAGATATTTAATTTCTGTTTTACTTAACATTTCACTTTCCCTCTTTTTTCTCAATCTTTTTTCCTACTCCGTGAAATGAGTAGTTTTCGCTTTTTTCTACTAGTGATTTTGGTATTCTTAGAACAAAGTAATCTTCGTCTTCATCAAACACAATTTTCTTATCTACTTCTTCTGGAAAATCTGAAAGATTGAAACCAGCCACTCCTGAAGCTGAAAAACCTCCTAAGTCTTCTTCAAAATTTAAGCGATATGGAATTGTGGTGATGCTTTTCGGTTTTTCAAAATCGGCAAAATTGTAAAATTCTAGAAGACTCTCTCTTCCCTTTATCGTTATTTTGTATTTGCCTTGTCTCCCCTTCTCTTTTTTTATTAATTTCTTTTCTTTCAGTTCATCTAAGTGGTTAGTGAGTGTAACTCTGCTAAAATCTACCTTAGATGATCCGTTGAGAAACTCTTTAAACCTTAATCCCTCTCGTGATGAAGCTAATAACGATAATATTTGTTGTTGGTTGTATTCCTTCCTTTTCTCTTTGTTGAATATGTCGCGTTCCCCCATTGACGATTACATAAGTTTACTAAATAGTTAAGTTAACTTAATATATAAGTCTTTTGTATAATTGTTATAAGTGAAACATATTGGATCTCGAAATAAAGAGTGGCCCTCAAGGTCATTATTATCTACCAAAGATTCTACGGGATGCATGGGGTACTAGGCTAATTATCACTCCAAATCTTAAGGCAGGTATTGTTTACCCATTAAATACTGATCCTCAAGATGTCTTGAAAAGTTTGGAAGTGTTGATGTTAGAGTTTAAACATCGAGTCGAAAACCAGGAGAACCTGTCAAATGATAAATGATTTTGAAAGACCTATTGTGACGTTAAATGTTAAGCAAATTCTACCGAAATATGAAAATGCTTCAAACAACGGATTCGTCACTAAAAAATGGAAGTACAATGTCGTTCACGCCCACTTTCCTGGAGATTTCGACTCGCAGTATACAATTGTGGATTCGAAGCATTTAGCGAATAATGTTGGAATTAATGAGTTGTGTATACGACCATTATCAGATTCAGAATTGAAAAATCTAAAAGAGGAAATCATTACAAGCAGATGGTATAAACCTAACATACAGGTGTACTCAACTCAATACCCTATCGATGTAACAGCATATTTTCAATGTTATGATTGGCAACGTCAACTTGAGAAATGGTGTACTGAGGGCTTAAAGAAAGATTCTCGATTGGTAGATTGTTTTAAGTCTATTGTTATCCCCCTTTTTGGAGATTCTACCTTATTTCAACCTTTAAATGCTCATTGTATTTGGATCATAATAACTAATGTTGGAAAATCTTATTATGCTTATCTTCTTGGGGATGAGCCTATTATAGAACCTACTGTAGCTGGTGCAATTGGTAGCTACGACTCTACCTATAAAGAAACGGTGATAAATAAGGGGTACTTGAATGGTGAGGGGTTTCCACTGATACTCGATGAGGGAGATACCTACGATAAACCGTTAGTTCAAAAATTATTAACGTATATTGAAACTGGAAAGGTGAAACGAGGTCTAAAACACCCAATAACGATAGAGGGAACGAAAACCATAGTGTTGAATTCTAATCCCTCTACAAGTGATATGATTAGCAGTGTTGCGCGTTTTATCACTAATGTTTGTACGGCTGATCATCCTAAGAGGATTGGGAAACGCTTTGGCTTCTTACTATTAGGAGATGATTACCTTGAAGTGGAGGATGAAGGAGCTGATTCTTCTGTTCGAGATGAGGTTAGGCGGGTGATAGAAACTGTTGTTCATCAATATCGGTCAAATATTCATCAAATGATTAAGGATAATATGGATTGGATTAAGGAACGTGAACCCGACATTAAGAGGGAGATTTTAGGTTATGCTAGCAAGATACCAAATAAGATAGTGAGTGAATTTGTAGAGGGGCAAGGCATAAGTTGTATGAGGAAGCTGAAGACTTCGGCCATTAGGTATCTTCTTTTAGAGCAACTTAATAGGGTACCTGATAATAATGTGGATTTTTCGAGTAAGGAAGACGTTTTCGATAGGCTTCTTGATATTAATCGTGACAGTTGGAGGAAGCTTTCAGTGATGGATATTCCAGAAGATAAGTCTGCTAAGAAGATGTATGTGAGGAAGTTGAAGGCAGAGCATCCAGACATGAGTTATAGAAGCATAGGGAATTTGGTGGATGTGAGCCACACTACTGTCAAGAACTGGTTAGAAGAGTAGTTTCCATTTTAACGCACCCACTTTATATTAGGATGGTTTTCTGTATGTGGGGGTGTAAAGTTGTAAAGTTAGTAAGCTTTATTTTTAAGATATTATCTGAAATAATGGGACACGATTACTAACTAGCTATTTCCTCACCCTATTTTCTACTTTTTCGATTATTACTTTCAATGTAGCGCGCGTGCTCACGTATCTAAACCGATTTCTGATTCTCTCAAGAAGAGAGGAATAGATGATGATTTAGGGACATTTATTTCGAAAGTAGAAGATTACCTTAGATTATGCATCAAGAACTTAATTTAGTTTTTATGCTTTCTTCATGATTATTTAAATGTAAGATTACTGTTGATTCTATTAAATGAGGGAGACATTTGAGGTTTAATGAAGAACTTCCTTCTAAAGAAGAATTATTAGATTCACCTGAAAGATTTGCAATATTTATTACCGAAAAATTTTGCGGAGATAAATGGAATGGTTCTTTAACCGATTTGGATAATGTATTTTTCTCAGATATTTTAAGAAAAATTAGTAGTAATGAAATTAATTATAGGCAATTAAATGAAATTTTAATGCTTTTAAATCAAGATACTATTAGTAGCGGTTATTTTGAATTTATATTTGAGAAAGAAAAAATTAGTTTATGCGAATTGTTAGAAGGTATCAAAAAAATCCGTGGTTATTTTCTTTTAGGATTCGGAAATTTTAGGTATCCATATAAATCGTTTAGAAATAAAAGTAAATCTGAACTTAGTAATATATTAAAAAAATATTGTGAAAAGTCTGAAAACATTATTCCTCGTTATCAAAGTAGACCTGATAAAATGCTTGAACATGAAAAAATTAAAAAAGAGGATACATGGTGTCTTGGTTATCTTTCAGGTGCTGTATTACAAAAAGAAGGGGCAGAATTAAGAAAAGAATTAGAAGCTGCTAAAAAAGGTGAAAGCAATTATTCCAATGAAGAATTAGCTGAATTTGGAGAATATATATCTAAACTTGAAGATAAAATAATTGAATGCCAAAAAATTGGATTGAAAAACACGGATATTTATCTTACTTGGGATTATATTGATGTATATGTTGCTACCTCAATGAGAAATAAATGGGAATTCGAGGAAATTTACGAGTTTTTAGAAAAAGTTTTCAATAATGATAAGCTTTTGCCATTAAAACTTCGTTATTTTGATCCTACTCAATCATTTTGTGGGAACCCAAAAGGTAAAGGTCTCGTAGAAGGATTGATGCTCAAACGTGCAGACTGTACTATTTATTTAGCACAAGAAAGCGACACAATGGGAAAGGATTCAGAGTTAGCTTCAACTCTTGCTCAGGGAAAACCTGTAATTGTTTATGTTCCAGATCCAAATCCCGAAGAATATGCTCGAAAAATTAGAGACTGTCCATTGTTCTACTTCAAAACCCGTTTTCTAAGTCTTGATGCAAATAATAGATTTGATGATCCCGTAGTACAAAAAATGTTACAGAAATATGGAAACAATTTTGAAAATATTATCCAAGATTTTTTAGATACCCTTGGAGAGTATCGTCAAACACAACCTTACTCTCTATGGTTTAAAAAGGATCTTGAGTTTAAAGAAACATATACCGATTTTGAAAAAGTCTGTAAAATTTTATCTGAGGTTGAATGCTACCATTTTGATAAAAGAGCTGACACACTACGAGGAAAACATCCCCTTGCGATGCAAGTTGAATTAAAAACAGGTGTAGCGAATGGAGTCCTCGTTGTTCGTAACTCAGAGGAATGTGCTGAACTATTATGGAATATTTTAACGAATGATTTGGAATTTGATATCGAACTCGAGGAAGAAGAAGAAAATGCAGTAGGTGTCAAAGAAAGCTATACCATTTTGAAAGAAAAAATCTCAAAATCTCCTTATAGAGTTGTCGCTTATCAAGAAAGGTTGACTAACTCTTTTTGGAACAATTTTTGGAGGGAAACCTGAGATTTATATAGGTGTATGGTGAAGATATAGTTATGATAAAACGATTTAAGAATAATCGCAATCATAAAACTTCTCTCTCATGGGATGATCATCATCCGAAATCGTATTCTTATCAACGATCAGAAGATATTCGTAAGTTAAAATCTTTAACTGAAGAAATCCAAAACGGTCATCATTAATTTTTTCCAATTTTTTCTTATTGAAATCTCATATTTCCATAATCTAGATTTCTATCAAACTCGACGATAGTCGAAATCCCCTTAAGTTCTGGAGTGGTGTGTACTTCAAAGAGGATAGCGCGCGCTATTCATGAATTTTTATGCATTGTTTCACTATTTGAAAATCCAAAAACTTTAATCAAAACACACTTCACGAACGACAATTATTCATCGAAGGGAAGAGAAGAGCACTCGCTGTTTTGCATGGGTAATATCTTCATTCTAAGGAGTAATGCCTTCTTTTTCGCTTCCAAAATGGAAATGAGCGGTCTTTTTTCGTCGCCATTTGGCAACTATATTCTCATTTTCACAGCAACGACACACAGAACAAACGAGAAAACCGATTTTGAGAGTTTTTACGATTATATAATCCTTTAATTCTCTCAATAACAGCGATATACTTATACTAACAAGTATGGTTTTATATGATCTAACAGCACAATGTAATTGATGTGTAATTGGAAAAGGATGACATTTACACAAGTATAGGGACAGCTATTTCAGCTGTTTCTGCTGCTATTTCATGGATTTGGAACATACCTTTTTTACAATTCTTTTGTACATTCATTTTGGGCTCACTTGTAACATATTTTATTCAAACTAGACTTCAAAACAGGTCTGAAAAAAGAAAAATTACTAGAGAAAAAATTGAGAAAATTTATGGGCCTCTCTATGTTGAACTACAAGATATTAGAGAGACCCTCAATGACAAACTAAGCGCCTCTCCACATTCCATGATTGCCCCTAATGGAACAGAACCATTGCCTTTATTGGAACAAATTGAAACTTATCCAGAATATTTTTCGATACCTCTTCAACTCAGAAAAGATATAGATTTTGTCGATAATCATTCTAAATGTTTAGAAGAATCTTTATGGGATGTAACACATATTACCGAATCACACGTAGTAAGATTAGGCAATACAATTTTTCAAAACCACATTAAACAAGAATGGGACAGACTTTCTGATAATCAGCAAGGGTTTCTTGGCATACGTTATGAATCGGAAATGTATCGGACACTTTCTTATAAGTCGTTAATAGATCAAATTATACTAAATCAAGACCCAATAAAAGACATTAAACAGTCGTTTCCAGATTTTACTCCTGCCAACTGTACGCTTGAGATGATGGTTGAACGCGATAATCCCCGTTCCTCTAAAAGAGTTAGTGTACGTTTAACACGGGGTGAAGAAGAAATTCATAAGTTATTAGAATTGGCCAAAAAAGTAGTTCAAGAAGAAAAAAAAGTCCAAAAGTTTTTAGAATTAAGACGTGAGCTTTTTGAGAAAATTGATACATTGCTACCAACAATAAGAAAGCATATTGAGAAACATTATCCGATAGAAAAAATTTAGGTTTACAATTTAACAGGGGCACTCACTAATTATTATATCTTAGAT
>JAEOTY010000009.1 GCA_016839625.1 Candidatus Hodarchaeota archaeon | reverse complement strand
ACCTCTCTTTGGATCAAATCGATAGTTAGAGGCGAAGAGCTAGATAAAATGGTATAAGCAAGCTCTCGATCCTTTCTGTGATCGTCTCCTTCGAGCCTCATTGAAATTTCCTCATTTAATTCCCCTGTAATGGTTAATTTTCGACTTAGGAGAAAAGTTTCGATTGACCCTAGTTGATCGAGTACAATGTCAAGTTTTCGAATAAGTTGATTTTGCTGTGTAAAATCAATACTTTTCTCATCAATTGCTTGTTGTGAAAAAACAAGATCTTTTCCATTTATAGCCTGGGATAAAATCTTTGACAAATCCTTACTTAAGGATTCAACATGATTTGGAGCAACAGTACTTTGGATATTAGCTTCTCCAACTGATATTTCAAAAACATCAAAGTCGAAAGAATGCTGACTCAAGGTAATTCTAACTGACAAATTTTTTGCGATACGGTAAAGTTTTCTTGCAGGTCCCTTTGGTCCCTCAACCAATTGATCTTGAACAATCCACCCTTTTTCCAACAAGCACTGTAAATGTCTTTGAAGAGATTGCTGCGATTTTTCAAGCTCCTGTGAAAGCTGAAAAAGATACTTTGGTTCATGGGCAATAGATCTTAAAATATCACGACGTGTTTTGTTACTAATTAGTTCGAAAAATTCTTTTTCATCCACAGGAATACAATTCTCCATCTATAATATTCTAATCTGTCCGTTTAAGCAAGATTTTCTAATCAATTTTATAGCTTACTAGTAAGGATGTTGACTAGTGTATAAAAGTGTTTACTAGACTTTAAAAATGGAAGATAATGAAAAAAATTATTCCTCTTCTTCTCTATCAGGACTTGATTCGAGAAAATCATGATGTTGAGTCATCATAATTCTCATTTCCTCAAGGGAAAGAGTTTTCTTTTTTGATTGACTCAACTTCTCACTAATCTTCGCGCTCTGTGTTTCCAGCATCTCAGCAGTGGCTCTATCGCGTTCAACTTGAACACGTTCTTTGTGAACACGACTTTGTTCCCTAAGAATGCTAGATTTTTCTCTAAGAGTCTTATTTAGTGAACGAAACTCATCACGCAGAACCCGAATTTCCTCGGCTTTTTCCAAGAATACTTGATGTCGTTGATCAGCTTCATCTTTGGCTCGTTTACCTGCTTCATATAGTTCTGTTAATTGTTGATGAGATTTTTGTGATTTATCAACTAAATCTGAGAAATCTTTCCAGCTATGATCAAGAAATCCCCGAAGATTATTGATTTCACGGTGTAACTCTTTTCGAGCTTTCAGCTTCTCTTCTGATACAGATATTTCACCTAACTGTTCCATTAGAATATTAACTTGCTCTGTCAATTGTCTTTCTTCTGTAATTCCCATAGAAGGAGTTGTTTGTATTTTCCAGTCTAATCTATCAATTTGTTTTCGAATACTCTGAGACTGTTTAATTTCCTTCTCATTGATATCCATAGATTTAATTTCATCTTGTAATGATTGAACATTATCAATCAGGCCTTTCATTTCCTCAAGGACACTACGTCTAACCATTTTTAATTCTTGGATGGATTGATTATTCTTGTCACGTAATACTTTAAGTTCTCTCACCTGAGCGAAATTATCTGAAGCTAATCTATTCAGTTCGTCTCTTTCATTACGATTTTGATTCCGCTCATGTTCCAATTTTCGAAGTTGGCTAAGTAACTGGGATTTCCGATCACGAAGTTGAATTATCTCATCTTTAAGATTCCTGAGTTCCTGACCTTTGAAGGCCTTTGCCATAAATAAAACACCTACAGGATTTAAATAGACAGAGATGGCTATCTATTGAAGGATGATTGTAGAAAAACCAGTTAAACTGCGTTGTAGAGGAAAAAAACCCCTATTTAAAATATCTTTCATCGAATCAAATAATAATATACAACAAAAGAATTGAAGAGAGGGTGTTTAGGATTAGCATCCAGAAGCTTAAAATTCTTGAATTACAATCATAAGACAAAATTAGAATTTTTTGGTATATCTGAACCTTTCATCTACTAATCAAATACTGGTCAAGGAACTATTAGTAGGAAAATTCATGAAACATCCTCGAACTATATTTTTGTGAGATAATTTTGACATTCAATACTCACGCAATAATTTTTGACCTAGATGGAACATTAATTGACTCAATGAGAGTTTTTTATGGTCTAGTTATAGATGGCCTTGAACAAAGAGGAATAGACGCTACAGAACAAGTGTTAAACAACGTTGGCGTAGACTTAATGAAGGATTTCCAAGATGCGCCCTCTAAACAGGGAATAACTCTAGTTTTTAGATTATTTTGGAAAATTGGGAGAAAATTTGGGCTTTCTAGGCTCAAAGCAATGAGTTTTACCCTTGATTGCCTTTCAAAAGCACGGAAGGTCTACTATTCAGCACCATTATTTCCTGATGTAAAAAAAACATTAACACTGCTTCATAACGAAGGGTTTCAGCTTGGTATCTGTACGATGGCATCACGGAAACAAATGATTGATACTTTAGCTCGACATGAAATAATTCATTTTTTTAATCCAAATGGATTAATTTCAAGGAATGATGTGACAAGAATGAAACCAGATCCCGAAGGAATTTTGTTAGCTTTCAAGGAATGTTCGAGCCATCCTTCGTTTGGCGTTTATATTGGTGACATGCCAGTAGACATTACTGCAGGAAATGAGGCTGGAACTTCCACAATTGGTTTAACAACAGGATTAGTGGATGAGGAAATGTTTCTCCAATTTTGCCAACCAACAGCGATATTTGACTCTTTAGAACATGCAGCTGACTGGATTGTGAAAACAAGGCCGAAAAACTCCAGTAAATTATAATTTCTTTAAAAACCCCTTTGTATATTATGCCGAAGAATAATTATTGACAATACTAAATGAATAAAAAAAAGTTGATTCATTAAAAACTCATTATCACTGACGTCTATTCCCACGTTCATCTCCTTGGAGTTTCAAAAATGGTAGATTTATCTTTGGATGATATTTTAGCTCGACTGAATGAATTAGGCAAAATAGTAGAGCCTGTAATGATTAGATTTCTCCTAAAAGGAGTCCATGAAGATTTTAAGGATTTAATTTCTTGGCAAACTGAAACAGGAGGTAAAAGATTACGCCCTGCGTTAACTCTGATCGTTGCTCAAGCATTTGGAGCATCTTTGGATGACCCTGAGGTATTAGCAGCTGCTGCAGGTATTGAACTCATACATACCTATTCTTTAATCCTTGACGACATAATTGATCGTGGTGACCTTCGACGTGGTAAACCAACTGTAAGAGCGAAATTTGGTGATGAGTTCGCGATTCTTGCAGGAATAATTCACCGTGAAGCGGTTTTTGAGGCTGCAAAAGCAACTGGAAAGAATGCATCGGCTGTAATTTCCCTTTACTCGGACACTATTCGAAAATTAGCAGAGGGAGAACGATTAGATATCCTTTTTGAACAAACATCTGAACGAATACACGAGTATTTCCTAACTCATAGATATTCCACAGTAACACATGAGGATTATATGAGTATGATTACTGGAAAAACAGCTTCTCTTCTTGCTGCGGCGTGTAAAGTAGGAGCTCTCGTAGGAGGAGCCTCTACCCATGACCAAGCGCGTGTTGAGAATTTTGGTCAGACAATGGGTATGGCTTTTCAAATTGCTGATGATTTCCTT
This sequence comes from Candidatus Hodarchaeota archaeon, assembly GCA_016839625.1. Lineage (GTDB taxonomy): Archaea > Asgardarchaeota > Heimdallarchaeia > Hodarchaeales > Hodarchaeaceae > Hodarchaeum. The sequence continues at coordinate 1,442 of JAEOTY010000009.1, read as the reverse complement.
GATATTTTTGCTATTTCGGATAAATTCGGGAAAGAAATTTACAAAGATATTATTGAAAAGAAATTAGGAAATTTTGTTATAATTCAAATTTTGAGGGAACTTAAAGAAGACGAAGCAAACCTATTCAAAGAGTATCTCATAGATGCGACTCTTTCAGATGAAGAACGAATCAGGAAATGCGCCCCGTTGATAGATAAAGCAAATGTAAAGGAAATTGTAATAAAAGAAGCAGAAAAGCTGGCTAATGAATCAAAAATGACTTTATCTAATGTTAATTTCAAGAATAAGGAACAACGGATTGTTTTGGAAAAAATAGCTGAATTTTCAGTAAGTAGGGCTTTTTAATTACGACCTTCCTGTAAAAGATTCATAATGGTCTATACATCAGAATACTTCTTCTGAAAATGAAAGAACAAGAAACATTATTTTTTCTGAATTGACTTTTCCATTAGTTCAGCGATGTCATCTAGCTCTTCTAACCCAGTTTTAAGTTCTTCATCGAGAACTTTAATTTTTTGCTCTAAAAAATGTATGGTTTTGGTATTGTCTTTCTGAGATAGTTCTTTTCCACAAGTAGTACAGATAAATCCTAATTCGAAGGCATCAGAAAATGTAACTGGTGTATGTCCTTCATCACATACATATAATAAGTTTCTTTGTTCATAATCTAGACGTTGACGCAATTTCTTCATTGACAGTTTTCGACGGCTAATGATAAGATCACGAATTCTCTCCCAAATAGGCGTCCAAAAATACACAAAGTATCCAGTCTCTTTATCCCTCACACGACGGTAACGGGCCAAAGAACGCTCATTTAATTTATATAAGGACTTTCTAACCTCTTTTAATGCAATACGAGGAATTCTTTGTTCCTCATCTTCATTAATAGCTTCGTATGCTCTCTCTATCTCTTCATTAAGAATATTAACTATCTCTTCATCAATTATTTCCTTTTGATCTAAGAGTACGTTAAGAACCTTAACCGTAGTTTCATCTGTTAATTTTATAATGATATCGTTAAGTTGAGAAAACGGCAACGAAAGCACCTTCAGCCAACGGATAAATATAAGAACAATTTCCAGTTATTATTTACTTTAAGATTGGATAAAAGAAGAAGATGCAAGGGAGAGACAAGTTAGAAGTTTTCTAATTCCTTCAACGCAGCCATAATTGATTGAGATTCTGGCTTCTTTATTCTAACTGCAGAAGGTTCTGTTATCTTATCCATTTGAGAAGCCAATGTTTCAGAGGATTCTTTCATCCGCACACGAATTAAGCCAAGTTGAGCATCTGATTCAGCCACAACAACCAAAACTCCCCTTTCACCGCTTTGTGCGGTTAGAATTTTTCCATCAGTAAATTCAGCAAGCATTATCCCTAATTCACCGAGTGTGAGAGCACTTCCTTGTTCCGCAGCTCCGCAAAATACAGCAGAGGCTATT
>JAEOTY010000113.1 GCA_016839625.1 Candidatus Hodarchaeota archaeon | reverse complement strand
CAGCAGTTGTAATAGCTTTTTGGAGGTTATTCTTATCGATTGTGTTCCTATGTCCCTTTATTTTACGTAAAGAAATCAGAAATCAATTCAAACCATTTTTTGGATTTTCTTACCAACGATTGTTCGCCTTATCTGGATTATTCCTTTCATTACATTTTCTCAGTTGGATTTCAAGTTTAGATCCAGTGCTTGGATTATCTATAGCTGTGTCAGTGATTGTTGTCAATTCCTCTCCAATCTGGGTTGTTGTCATTTCTTTTCTTTTTTTACGAGAGAAAATTACCTTTTACCAATTAGTTGGATTAATTCTTGGATTTGGAGGGTTATTTTTAATATCTTTTACTCCTAACTCCCAACAGGCGTCTATATTGATTTCTGAAGGCATCTTCTTGGCATTATTTGGATCTATCATGGTTGCTTTGTATTTTATAATTGGAAGACGAATGCGCGCCCAACATACTGTTCCTAATATTCCCTATGTATTTTTTGTTAACTTATTTTGCTCAATGTTTCTTCTTCTCTATTCACTATTTTTGGGAGAAAATATTCTTTTCTTTACTCTAAATGATTTAGTTTGGTTCATTGCATTAGCTATAGGTCCAAGCTTACTCGGTCATGCGATGTACACTTATGCTATGAAACATATATCAGCTCAAACAGTTTCCTTAGCAGTCATTGGAGAAACTGTGGGTGCGTCTTTGTTAGCTTTTATCCTATTTTCACAAGTATTACATCCTATCACTCTGATTGGAGGTTTTCTTGTTTTATTAGGAATATACTTAGATATTAAATTTGATATATCTAGTTCACAAGTAATTAAGTCCAAGAAAGAAGACTCTGATGAAACAACTGTGTCACTTCAGTCTCACAATAGATGATTTGGCTAATCACAATCAATGAAATTCTGAGCTTAACTTCCTTTTCAAACTCTATTTTCTTCTTTTTATGTAAACGATGATTCCAGTTATTAATGTCCAAAAGAAGATCAAAGGATCCATTCCAGTTGTTGAAGAGCTTGTTCTTGAGAGGATTGTAGAAGATTTTGACTCTGAAAAGGTTGTAAAGGTTGGTTTATCTGATTGAGCAAGGAAATTAAGTGACAAGTTAAGGAGTTGGGGTAATATCACACTTGGTACTGACTCTGGTTGAAAAAGAAAATTGATTAGTGCAGAATCCTCGTTAACAACACAATAACCTTTGGTTCCAAATCCAGGAAATTCAGGATCTTCATCCTCAAGAATAGGAATAGCTCCAGGTAATAATGTTACAACTTCTCCATCACTACTTTGATTTCCAAACAAAGTATCAGTTGGACCTAATGTAAAGGGAGGAATATTTTCTAAAAATTGTCTCCCCTTCAATAAATCGACGGGAGCACGAAAATTGGTAGGACTCTGGGCATGAAAAATATTATCTATCTCATTATGGACATCATCCCCTTGATTGCTAAAGTCGAATATATTATAATTTGACAAAAAAATGATATTAGAAGGATTATCTTTTGTGGAAGATTCTAAAAATTTTTTTATCTCTTTAAACTCATTATAATTAATATGAGAGTTACTAATAGGAGTAATTGAAGGATTTCCTACCCAAATGACGTATTCGTAAGCCATCATTTCTTCTGCTGTGATTTCTGTTTCAGTTAATGATGTAGTTCTTTTAATTTCATATTCATTCTTTAATCCCAATTCATCTAAGGCGTTAAGAATAGAAATTTCAGATGTTCTCCCTAAATCGTCGTCTACCACGAGTATTGTACCTTTGGTATTATCTACCTCAAAACTTTTGAATGAAGAATAGCCAATATAGGCTATACTGGTTTTGTCTAATGCGCGAGCTCGTACAAGATGAGTCCCTTCTCTTTCCTCTATGGTATTCCAGTTGTAGGAATACATCCCTTCCGAACTGTTAATCGAGGTACATGTTTGCCATGGACCATTGTCAACAGAAACTTCTGTGAGTGAAATGTCTGATGATTCTGCGGAATTAACCAAGATTTGTATGTCGTAAGTTTTAGCAATGGATCGGTTCGGTTCAACAATGGCTACATGAGGGATATTATTTTCATTTGTTACACGGAATTGATAGGATAAATTTTCATTTGTTTCGATTAACTGGACTGCCCAGCCCTCACCTGAACAATAAGTTCCGATTCCTCCTTCCGCAAGCGAAAAGGGTGCGTCATCTTTGTTTTCCTTTGTTTCAGGATGAGCATCAATGACATTCCAAGGAGGAGAAACGTAGGACGGCACCTGAATCTGGTTGGAGGTACGGAGACCAACCTGAATTTCAGCTATGATAAAACCATGGTTTGGTAGATATCTATCAAAATCAAGATTCTCCCTAACTGTAACTGTCCACCCTCTACCATGTTCAGAATTCGCAAATCCTGATGGATTCCAGCCAAGTTCTAACCACATAATACCATTAGGTTCAGTCATTGCTATCGGATTCACCGTTACTATAGTGTCATTAGAAAAATCGGAAATTTGTAAGCGATGAGCGTTAGAAATAAACTGGGCGGAGTCTGATCGTGAAACCTTGCTGTAGTATTTATTCCAAATGGAAAAATGGCCTCTACCTTGAGCCATCAAACAATACGGCCCAGCAAAAATGTGTTCAAACTGTAAATCATACAGGTCTGGAAAGTTGAGTTCGTGTCCGAGCTCATGAGAAGATGTAACATAATCAATGTATTCGTGATTCATAGAATAATCAACAGGATAATTTCCTTTATGAGACCAGATATCATTGGAGTTACCAGAATATTCCTGACCATCTCCAGAATGAATTATGGTAAATAAGTCATAGTTTTGTGGATCTTTACCAGTTTCAATTGAGTAATTTTGTGCTTCAGCGACTAGTTCATAACTTCGAGTATCTTGATTGCCATACGGGAGTCTGGTTCCTGCTCCATAATAGCTAAGATTATTCTTTGCTTGAAACCATCCGAGAATATCTCCTACTAAGGTAACTTCCCCATAAGAAGTGTTTTGATAATATTGACGAACGCTATTCGTACCAGTCGAAAAAAACAGGTTCTCATAATGGTTTGTTGTGTGGGTAGGGTGATGTGGGTCGTCAGGTAAGTCCATGAGAACCACAAGTACTGAAAGAGTTGTACTCGCGGCTTTAAGCGTAGAATGAGGGGAGTTATATGAAATTAATTCATTAGTGTGATCAACAGAAATACCTATACATGGAACGATAAAATTTGAAATAATAAGAAACATAGGAGCAAAGAACCAATGATTTTTCACCATTTGAATTTCAAATATTTGGTTAATCAATGAGAATTTAAATTCTATTAAAAGAATAAACCAATGTTTCTTACAGCTAGTACTTTGTGTAAATACGTAGAAAGACTCGTAAGAATAACCTATTAATCAAAGAAAATAGGTTTATTCGCAAATTCTTTTGAATAGCTTAGGATTTATTGACATTCATTAGGAGAATATTATTAATGGATTTGGTTTTTTTTTAAAGCTCGTAAATAATATGTAAGAATCATCCTGTCTTCTCTAATTTAAAAATAATGGGTTAATTCTCATTATCTGAATTGTAGAATCTAGCTAAAGTATCTGTCCATCCTATCAAATGCTTTATTTATCATATTTAAAGGAACACAAAATGATAAACGCATGTGACTTTCGCCAGAAGGTCCAAATGCTATACCTGGGGTTGTAGAAACTCTTGTTTCTCTTAATAATTTTTTGCAAAAAGCTGCTGAATCTTTTCCTTCATTTGTCAATATTTTTGGGAACATCAAATAAGATCCTCGTGGTTTTTGATAGGAAAAGACAGTTGCGAGGTTATCTAATCTCTTACACATTAAGTTCCTCGCCTCAAAATAATGCTTTCTAAAATCTTCGATACATTTCTGTGGTCCTTTTAATGCAGCTAAAGCGGCATATTGGGAAACGACTGGCGCGCATATTGTAAAGGGTATATGAGCTTTATTTAAATGAGGAATAAAGTCTTCATTTGCATGTAAATAGCCAATTCTCCATCCTGTCATAGCATAATTCTTAGTAAAGGTGAAACAACTTATTGTACGATTTCTCATTTCATCAATTGACCCAATACTGAAATGTTTGTAACCGTCATAAGTGAAATATTCATAAGCCTCATCTGTAATAACAATCAGATTATATTCAAGAGCAAGATCAGCTAATTCTTTGAGCTGTTTTTCTGTAAAAACTGCTCCTGTAGGATTTGCAGGGGAACAATACATTATTGCTTTTGTTTTTGATGTAATCGCTTTTCTGATTTCGTCAATGTTGAGTCTAAATCCCTCATCTTCAATTACTGGTACCAATATTGGTTTCCCTGAGGCTAGAATTACTTGACGAATATGAGTTGAATACGTTGGATCAGGTAAGATAACTTCATCACCTGGATCAATTGAAGCCATAATACCTGCAGCTAATCCTTCAATTGCTCCTGTTGTGACTATGATCTGTTGGGGTGTTGAGTCAATTCGATTGTAGTTTTTTAGTTTCTTCGCAATTTGTTCACGTAATTCCAATATACCTAAGCTTTCAGAATAGCCATCAACTAAACCATTTTTAATTGCGTCCATAGCTGCTGCTCTTATGAATTCTGGTGTCCCAGATGTTGGTTTTGCCCATGATAGAAAAGCAACATCTTCAAATTTCTTGGAAAGACGGGTCATTTCATGAATAGCCGACTTTTCAATGTCCAAAATTCTTTTAGATAAATTAGAGCTTTTATTCATGGAAAATCCTTCTTCTTCTTATTCAAATGAAAGAAAATATATCTTCTAATAAGAATATTGTTGAGATTTTTTAAGTATGGAGAGTAAAAAAAAATAGATCCAATCCTCTCCATCTTAAAACAGACATGTTAAGCCTATCAAAGACACCAAAAGTGACTACTTAATTTTATAATAGAGAAAGTGAAATTTTATTTGGATTTACACAAAATGAATGGGATATACAAAAAAAACAAATGTGAACAATTTTCATCAAATAATGTCGAGAAAAAATATCTTCTCAATAGTTATAATTGAGGAGCTACTTATGGTTGAAACCGAGATAGTAAACAGAGTGATTGAACTTCTATTAATGAAGATCGAGGCGAAGGATCAAGAATTGGGGCGGTTTTTAGTTCATGATGATTTTGAGCAGTTTGATTCAAGAATCACGCTTTGGGCTATCCGTGAGAATGTACAAGATCTTAAAGAAACCACTATTACTAATTTGATTAATATTCCTGATGATGTGGAGATAAAAGTTACGTTTGCTCCCCCCTCTTTCTTTTCAGATGTGCTAGGAGGAAGGAAGAATGTTCCCTATTGGCATGTGGCTACTGTCATACGCATCCTAAAAAATTGCGATGTTATTTTTGATCCTAAGGGGAGAATGCAGCAATGGGTAGATCAAGCACCTCATATCGAATGGGATCCAGAACTGATAGAATTAAAACTTCAGACTACTCAGATGTTGCTCGATCGAATGAGGAATCGAATCCAAGAAGATATGCTAGCAGATGCATACATTTGGTTGATTAAAGCTGCTGAAGAAGCAATTTGTGTTCCTTTAATGGAAACAAACGCTTTCGAGGTTGGAACCGCAACACTCTTACTAGACGCTTTAAAGGACTTTGATGAGGATCTCCACATATTCTTTGCTAATCTATTACGTGTCTCATCCTTTTCTTTTAAGACACTAGAGGAAGCCAGAAAAGAATTGGAAACATTGGCAGAACGTTTGTATGAATTAAATATTAAGACCGATCGTGAAATGTGGATACTTGCAGCTTTTGTTTCTATTAATGAATCAGAGCGTCGCCTAAACCAGTGTATAGAAGCGAAAAAATCTGGTTATGATTTGAAAATTTTATCTCGTCTTTTTGAAACAGCTATCGGTGAACTTTGGCAAGCCTTTTTTCTTGTTGCCCAGAGTCCACGATTAGAAATGAAGTTAGATCCTTGGGTTGTAGGTAGCTTTTGGCGATGGTTTGGTTTTGATGATCTAGATGAAGAATGGTTGTTCAAGCAGGAAAAAAGAATTAGGGAATTACTACCACATCGAAATTAAGAAAAAGAATTAGGTTTGTGATATAAACCAATCCCAAGTATTGCTTATTCCAGAAATTAAGTCGGTTTTTGGTTTCCATTTCAATTTCTCAAACGCTCTTGATGAATCCAATGAGATTCGATTTACATCTCCTGACCGAGGCTCACAAAACCTTTTATTCGATTTCAAATTAGTAACATCTTCAATAATCTCAATTAATTCCAGAACACTAGTTTGTTTCCCGCTCCCGGCGTTAAAAATATCTATATCGTCCGAAATCAGTGCTTGAATACAGATTTCTGCGATGTCTTTAACATACACATAATCTCTAGTATCATTGCCGTCTCCAAAGATTTCAAGAGGTTTTTTGTCCTTAATTCTACCTAAAAAAATTGAAATAACTCCAGCTTCACCTAGAGGATCTTGACGAGGTCCGTATATATTTGCAGGTCGAATGATTGAGTATGAAAGGCCATAAACTCGATGAAACCAATGAAGATATTTTTCACCCACAAGCTTACTGATTCCATAAGGTGAAATTGGGTCTTCTAAAGTGTTTTCTGAAGCCGGAATAATTTCTGGTTCACCATAAATTGCCCCACCCGTGGATATATAGATGAACCGTTTGATAGAGCTATTACATGTTGCTTCTAAAAGATTTATTGTCCCTTCAATATTAACTGAGGCATCAAACTGAGGTTCTCGTACCGATCGGTTAACAGAAATTTGTGCTGCAAGATGAAAAACATTGTCGACATTTTTGACAACTTTTCTTGCAACATCAGGGTCCCTAATGTCTCCTTTAACAATATTAATTCTATCCTTGATATGATCGATATTTTTTCTTTTTCCAGTGCTGAAATCATCTAAGCATGTCACAGAATGGTTATCCATTAATAATCGCTCGATTAAATGACTACCCACAAATCCTGCGCCACCTGTTACTAAACATTCCATCGTTAACTCTCACTATTGTTGTAAAACGCGTTCTTTCTAATATCTTACAAAGCCTAAGAATATGTCATAAGGTTTAATTCTCGTTATAATTTAAATCTAATGCATATAAAAAAGAGATTATTAGCCATTTATTCGTTAATTCATTGAGCAATAGAGATTATTATGGCTTCTAAGATACTAGCAACTATCCTCTTAATTGGAGGAAAAAATATGAGAATTGGTGTTAACAAAGGCGCAATAGTGATTTGGGAAAATGGTCTTATTAAGCGGTATCCTTCGTTGGGAAGCATTTACTCATTAATTCATGATAGAACTTGTATAGACAAAATTGAATATTCTTTGCTTCAGAATACTCCTTCTCTCGAGTTACCGATCCAGTCGTCAAAGATAATCTGTTTAGCAAAAAACTTTCCTGCTCATGCGAAAGAAATGGGTGTTGAACCTGTGAACCTTCCTGCTAATCCTGATCTCTTTTTAAAACCAAAATCTGCGTTAATTGGGCCTGAAGAGAACGTAATTTTTCCTCCTCAAGTTCAACAAGTAGATCATGAAGTAGAGCTAGCCCTAATTATTGGAAAAGAAGGAAAGAACATTTCTTTAGAGGATAGCTTTGAATATGTCTTTGGTTACACAATCTTGCTCGACATGACTGCCAGAGATATCCAAGCTGTGGCTAAGAAAAAAGGTAGGCCATGGTTTCCATCAAAAGGCTTTGATACTTTTTCACCTATTGGTCCAGTTATAGTAACTTCTGACGAAATTGATGATCCTCATATTTTAAACATAGAGCTAAAACTGAATGGACAGGTTAAACAAAAAGGGAACACAAGAGACATGATCTTCACTATAGATAGAATCATTAATTACTGTAGTTCGATCGTTACATTAGAACCTGGGGATATAATCGCTACTGGTACCCCTTCGGGGGTCGGTCCCGTGAATAGAGGAGATAAGATTAGCGCCACTATCGAGCGAATAGGAACACTTGAAGTAGGAGTAATCTAAGTGACTAGTCTCGATATGTTAATGTCGATAGTAAAACCTGACTGTTCACCTATAGTAGCAATACAAATCACTCCACAAAATATTCTATTATTAGTTACTAAGGAGAATTTTTGGAATTGTCTACACGTATTTAATAAAAATGATGTTAAATTGAGATTTCTAGAAAAGAGAGAACCTGGTTTGGATGTTCATTTATCTTTTTCCATACGTCAAAACTTTTTAGAGATTACTTTCAGAATCGTTGCCCCTTCCCCAAGTTTTACTCAGGATTTAACAGAGTTTTTCCCTTCCGCAGCGGTTTTTATCTAATATTCTAGTCGTATTGAAATTAATTCATCTTCTTAGCTTTCTCAAGGTGAGTTTTTATCAAGGTGAGTAAGTCATCAGCACTAAAAGGTTTATTGATATATGCGTCAGCACCAGCTTCTTCCCCTGCTATTCTATCCTTTTTCCCTACTTTGGCCGTAAATAATAAAACAGGAATGGTTTTCAGATCACTTTGTGCTTTGATCCATTTACAGACTTCTAAACCATTAACCTTGGGCATAAGGACGTCTAATAAAATTAGATCTGGTTTTTCTCCATTATTCTCAAGGAGCTGAATCGCTTCTTCTCCATTCCTTGCAGAGGTAACAATGTACCCTTCATATTCTAATACCATTCTGGCAAGTTCAACAGTATCTTCTTCATCATCAACGACTAAAACTGTCAAATTTTCCATTCTCTTATCACCAGAGGAATTGTTAAACCTTAATCATTTCCGATTAAGATCTATCTTCAATAATAATAAATATTTTTTTAGACATATTCGCTATATTGATCAAAATACATCTTTATCAAATTATATTACCTAGCAATATATATTGTTGTTCTTTTTAGAAAAAGAAGATTTAAAAATTTGGTAAGTTGAAATTATCCTAGGAGACTGAAAACTCCTTGGATCAAATCTACGACTTGATCTCGTCCAATTGCGATTGAAATTAACGCGATTATCATTACACATCCGAAGATTTGTTGTAAAAGTTTGGTGTTGATATTTTTACTTATTCTAGGGCCGATTTGGGCTCCTATTACAATTCCAACGATTAAAAAAACGGCCAAATCTGGATGAATTTGTCCTCCTGAGATTTTTACAGCCGCTCCAGAGATGCTTGTTGCTATCATGATGAAGACAGAGGTTCCAATTGCTTTATGCATGCTCATTTTTCCTACATGAACAAGGATTGGCACCATTAAGACCCCACCTCCAATTCCCAATAAACCTGAAGCAAAACCAGCGACTAATCCCAGTAAGGTACACCAAAGTTCTCGTTGTTCAAATCCATACCATACAATTTCATCATGCTCAATATCCTCATTTTCTACAAGCGTTTCCTTTCTTTGCTTAGGAAAAAATATCATTTTTATAGCAACTGGTAATAAACATGACGCAAAAAGGATTCGGAAAATCTGGGGTGCTTCAGAAGCCAAGATTGAACTGGTGATGCTACCTAAAAATGCTCCTATTACTGTTGTTATGGCGATAAGAAGTCCAGTTCGGTATTCAATTGTATCTGGTTGGCGAGCATAAGCAATTGTGGATGAAGTTGCCGTAAAAATGATCATGAATAGAACAGTTCCAATTGCATAAGTTTCGTCAATTCCAATCAATATTAATAGGGGAGTTGTGATAAAGCCTCCTCCAACTCCAAGTGCAGAGGAAATAATTCCAATAATAAGAGCAAAAATAGAGAATAATAAACCTTCAACAAAGTTGGAAAGAAAGGGATCACCAATTATTTGACACAATGACATTTTGAGACTCTCAGTTTGAAATTAAGCGATTTTCTAGTAATTTTTCTCGCATAGAATTCGTTTTTTGCGCTAAAATGCCATTATTCGCGTCCTTTATGTGTTTTGAGCATGATTTTGATCGAATGTATATACACTGTCCTCAATGTATATACATTCATTTTCACCTTATACATAGAAAGTCAGTATAACCCTGATTCTTAAAAGAAAAAAGCGAGAAATTGATCATAGAAAAAACTGAAAGCTAGTATATACTGGAATTAGACACGATGGGAATAGCTGAAATCTACGGAGCCAAAGGAGATCGATTAAGGAATAAACGTATTTTAATTGGAGTTACAGGCTCTATAGCAGCTATAGAAGTTCCCCATCTTGTTCGGGAAATTTTACGGTACGAGGGTGATCCAGTTGTTGTACTTTCGAATGATGCGACACGATTTGTCACCAAAGACGCGTTAACTTGGTGTATGGATAAAGAACCAATAACAGAAATCTCTGGAATCTCTGAACATGTAAAATGGGTTTCAAATCCTGATTATAAAGTTGACCTATGTTTAATTTGCCCTGCAACTGCAAATACTATTTCTAAACTTGCTAATGGGGTTGCAGATGGCCCAGTTACTTTGGCTGCCTTATCCTCATTCGGAGCTGAAATTCCTCTTCTAGTTGTTCCCGCAGCTCATACTGTTTTATTAGATAATCCTATTACTGAAAGAAATATCTCATATCTAAAGCATCAAAATGTTCATTTTTTGGTCTCATCTGAAATGGAAAACAAGCGTAAATTTCCACCATTAAACGATCTAATGAAGTGCATTTTCGAGCTGATTGATTCTTCAAAAAGGCTAAAATCTAAGAAGTTTTTAATTACGGGGGGTGCAACACGTGAATATTTGGATGATGTCCGCTTTATTTCTAATCCTTCTACTGGATTATCGGCTTTTTATGTTGCTCAGGCTCTAAAAAATCACGGAGCGGAGATCCTTCTTGTCCTCGGTGAGAGTCACAATCTGGATTTAGAAACATTAACAGTTCCCGTGAAAACTGTTCAATCAACACAGGATTTATATGAAACAGTGAGAACAGAGCTTTCCTCTCTCAATTATCACGGTTTCATCTCTATTGCTGCTGTTTCAGATTATAAACCACAATATCAATCTGGAAAAATACCTTCCAAACAAACAGATTTATCAATTACACTAGTTCCTACAATCAAGGTTGTTGAAGATATACGAAACAGCTTTCCAGATTTATACATCGTTGCATATAAAGCTGAAGTGGGGATTGCCGAGGATGACCTTATAAAGAGGGGGAGAGATTTTCTCAACAAGCACCAGCTAGAAATGGTTTGTGCCAATTGGGTAGGTGAACCAGAAAAAGGGTTTGTGTCAAAAACTAACGAATTATTTATTATTCGACCGAATATTCCACCCTTACATCTTAAAGACTCAAAGATGGTCATTGGTAAACGGATTGCTGAAATCATTACTGAGGAATTTATTAATCGGAGTGATAATTGATGAATATTACCGTATTTGGTGCTGGTAGCATTGGATCTCTCTTTGCTGGCAGAATAGCCTATTCAGGTTTTGATGTGGCAGTTGTTGGCCGTGAGCCTCACATAGCTGAAATTAATCGAAATGGTCTTCTTATCATTGAAAATCAGAAAAAATTTGTGTCTCATTTTCCAGCTGCTACTGATTTTCAGCCTGATGTTATTACTCCTGAAGCTGTTTTTGTTACTACAAAAGCTTACGATAATACTATTGTAGCAAAAAGTATGAATGGAAAGCTAACAGACCAAACCCCAATTTTCGTCATGCAAAATGGAATGGGTAATGAAGAAGTTTTCCGAAAAAATTTTCCACACAATCCGATTTTTCGTGCGATTACTACTGAGGCAGCGGAATTAATTCATCCTGGTATAGTTAAACATGTTTCATTTGGCAAAACTTCCTTTGGTATAATTGCGGGTCATGAAAATGGTTATGGTCCAAAAATTCAGGATATTATGAAGAATTCAGGGTTTAACACACAGAAAACAGCTGATATTCAACGAAAGATGTGGCAAAAGCTGTTGACAAATGCAGCAATCTGTCCTTTAGGAGCACTTTTACACGTTCCAAATGGTGAAATCCTACAAAAACCTTCGATTCAGCAAATCTTTGATTCTATCCTACGAGAAGGATTAGAAGTTGTAGCTCATACTTTGCCTGAAGAAGATTTTTCACAAACGCGGAAATTCGTTCTTAAAGTATTAGAGATAACTAAGGATAATAAGTGTAGTATGCTTCAGGATATCGAACGAGGACGCAGAACTGAGATAGATTATATTAATGGGTTTATTGTGCGGGAAAGTAATCGATTAGGCCTGAAAGCTCCAGTTAACGCAGCTATAACTGATCTAATTCGCCATTTAGAAAAATATCCACAATAACGAAGGAATTTCTGTGACAGATGACGTTTCTTACTGGGTTGCTGCACATTTAACTGGAATTTTTGAAATTAAAGATGAATCCAATGACTTATTGACAAAAGGATCAAGGGGTGCTGGACTCTGTATTGAAAGAGGAGTAAAAACAACTATTCAACAATCAAAATGTCCAAAAATTGAGATTTTTTTCAATGGAGTTAAACAAAAAAATACAGAAGCAGCTGTAACCACTAGCGTGCTTGAGATTCTTCTTCCACAACAAGAAAGATCAAATCTAAAAATTACTCACGACTTTGAAATTCCCCTTTCTTCTGGTTATGGTGCTTCTGCCGCAGGCGCGGTAGGAACAGCATTTGCGATAAATGATTACTTGGGATTAGGATTTTCCGAGTTAAAGTTACTTCAGGTAGCCCATAAAGCTGAAGTTTTAAATAGATCAGGACTTGGTGATGTCATCGGTCTTTTTCAAGGAGGTTTGGAGCTCCGTTTGAAGGAGGGAGCTCCTGGTTTTGGGAAAACGATACCAATCACCAGTATCGATGGTTGGAAAGTAGCGACTATTCATTTTGGTCCTCTCTCAACATTTGAGGTTTTATCCAATCCCCTAACAAGGAAAGCAGTAAATAATGCTGGAAAGGGATTAATTTCTAAGTTGATTTCTAGGCCTCGGTTTGAAAACTTCATTCGACTTTCGGCAATTTTCTCGGAAAAAGCAAACCTTTGGTCTCCACAATTGCAGAAGTCGGTTCAAAGTTTACCACAAACAGTTGTGGGGGCCCAAATCATGCTCGGAGAAGCACTTTTCGTTTTTTATCGTGAAAAAGGTGACCTAGCCCAGATAAAGGTGCCTAAGGCCCATATTAACAGAGAAAACATTTGTCAGAAGACTATTGTAAGACGTGAATAATAATGACTCTAGAAGTTCCAAAGGATCATCCCCGCTATGAATCTTTAATCACTCGGGAGAAAATTATTGAAGGAATGCATCAAAAAATTGTTGCTGAAGCTGGATTGATTGCACATGGTCGGGGTGAAGCATTTGACTACATATTGGGAGAATCGACTCCATCTTTCGCGTTACATCAAGAAAAGTTAGCTGTAATTACATTATTACTGGCAGATCATCCGATTATTTCAATAAATGGTAATGTAGCGGTATTATGCCCACAAGAAATAGTTCAATTAAGTCAGAAAGTTAATGCTACTTTAGAAATTAATCTTTTTTATAGAACACAAGAACGAGAAGAAGCAATTGAGAGGGTTTTGAAAGGAGCGGGTGCTCAGGAAATATATGGAATTGATCCTAAGACCCAAGAATCTATACCCGAGATTTCTCATCAGCGAAGAATTGTTGATTCACGGGGCATTGCACTTTCTGATTGTGTATTTGTGCCATTAGAGGATGGTGATCGTACAATGGCACTGAAAAAATTGGGGAAACAAGTGGTCACTGTCGATCTTAATCCACTTTCAAGAACTTCACTTGCAGCATCAGTTTCTATAACAAATAATATCATTCGGGCAGTGGCCGAAATGGTTGCTTTCGCGGAGGAGTTTGAAAATCTGAGTATTCAGGAATTAGAAATTATGAAAAAGCAGTTAAACAACAAAAAACTCTTACAGGAAGCCCTGAAATTTATGTCGTCGCGACTTGAGGAGCTTGCTAGTGAAAAAAACATTTGAGGTGAAACTATGAAGAAGAAAACGGTTTTAGATATATTAGACATGATGAAAAAGGGGGAAAAGATTACCATGCTCACGGCATACGATTTCGTTATGGCGTCGATTTTGGATGAAGCTGGAACTGATATGTTGCTTGTTGGGGATACAATGGGTATGGTTGTTCTTGGAAATCCAAATACATTGGCTGTTACTTTAGAGGATTCGATTCGTCATACCCAGGCTGTAGCTCGGGGTGTGAAGCAAGCAATGGTCATAGGTGATTTACCTTTCGGAACTTTTCAAGTTTCTGCAGAGGAGGCCGTTCGTAATTCTATTAAACTAGTCCAAATCGGAAATGCAGAAGCAATAAAGCTGGAAGGGGGAAGTGAGCGAAGTGCAGCAATCAAAGGAATACTGGATGCAGGGATTCCTGTTATGGGTCATCTAGGGCTTACTCCACAATCTTTCCATAAATTTGGGGGTTTTAAAGTACAAGGTAAAACCAAGGAAGCTGCCCAATTTCTTTTAGAAGAAGCTAAACAACTAGAAGAATCAGGGATATTTTCTCTTGTATTAGAAGCTATCCCTTGGCAAGTAGCGAAAGAAATCACAGAAGCACTATCTGTTCCAACCATTGGTATTGGCGCAGGGCCTCATTGCGATGGTCAAGTTTTAGTTACTTACGATATGTTGGGTTATTTTGATTTCAAAGCAAAATTTGTTAAAAGATATTTGGACTTAAAAGGACAGATTTTGAAAGCAGTGCAAGAATATAATCGTGAAGTGCGAGAGAACATTTTTCCTGATCTAAGTTACAGCTACGATTAATGAAATTCGTCATTTTCGTCATTTTCGGGTATCTCCCTCTTATATATGCTTTATAAGCATCATAGAAGTGTTTATAAGGAGATCAGGGTGGTAATATGAAATGAGTAGGAATGGGTTCCGACAAATTTCTTTATTCTACGAACTCTGCCTCAAGTGAACCCTCCTTACGAAGCTTTTTGTTAAATGAATTGCAGAAGGCGAAGGAGAGGCTTACTTCTACTCCACATCCCTATTGTGAGCTTGATTGTACTTGGTTGGTTTATTGCCGAAGAGTTTCTCCTCCTGGTTGTATTCTTTGTGAATTAATAGATTCTAGTTTATGGGCTGCTTTTTTATCTGGTTCTTCACAAGGTAAAGATCTTCAAAAAGATAAAAGTAACCGAAAATGAAATGAGAATCTTCATTAGGAGTTTTTCTTCTGTATTTTCAGCAATTTCTGATTTTCTATCAAGTATTTTGGTCCGAATCCCTCGATTTGGGTTAATGGCCCTTCTATTCCCTTTGGATTTCCTGTTTTTGTATAAAGTACTTTTGAATCAAGAATTGCGTTCATTACATTTATTGGTGATTTATATGCATCGAGTAATATCCCTGCTTTCTTCTGACCTGTTTTATGGAGCCCTTGAAGAAAAAAAAGCTGATTATCTCTCGGATCTCTGCTTTTTGGTGATTTTCGGGCAATAATTGGATCGTCATGATCTTCCTGAACCCATGATGCTATACGATTAAGCACGATGGCTGTTTCACTCATCCGTGATGTTGGAACGATTGGTACTTGACGTCGTAAAAAAATGTAAGTTAACGCCCCGTAGATGTGTTTCTTCCTTTTTTTCCACTCGGTTCTATCAAAAGCTGAGGGAAAGTCTTCCAATATAAGAATTGGTTGTTCATATGTTTCGATTAATCGGTCTATTTGTTCAAATAAGCGATTATCCGTCAATGATGCAGTTAAATCTGTTCCTGTTTTTCGCTCACAAGCTACTTGGTCTGAAACAATGTAATCAGCGATGTCCAATTGTTGTTCTTCAACCCTCATTTCAAGTTTTAATAATCGCTTTTTTATTTGTTGAGGTTCTCGGTGGTCTACAATTATTCGTAGGGATTGACTCATTGTTTTTAGTTTCCTACACTCACTCTTAACTATGGTCGATAACCCTGTTCTTGTATCGCTCCAGATAGGAGGTTATTTTGAATCAAAGAATCTAAAATAATCCTGATATCGATTTTAGAAATGTTTGTTTTCCGACGGATTTCTTCCCAAGGGACAAGCTCTTTCATTCTTTGAGTTGGTTGTTGTATATAATAAATGACCTTATTGAGAGCGGCTTTCTGAGTAATAATGATGTTTTTGTCATCTGAGATTAATAAATCACTATCTTCGGAAATTAAATCTCTGACAATCTTTTCATTTTTCTTATCTTTTACTATTTCAAGAATTTCTAGAAGCTCTTGGAGAGTGAATTCTTGCCGGAATTCTAGAATTCCTTTGATTTCTTGATTAATGCCTTTTTCAGTAATAAACTCTCCAATTGTATTGGTAAATCCTCTAACAAATAGTACTTGTTTAACAATTACTGCTAGGATTTCAGGGACTAAATCTAACTTGAACGCCAAAACGCTAAAATTGATACGAGTTTGAGCTTCAACTTCCATAGCGACCTTAGATATTAAATCTTCAGTAAAGAAATAGTTCATGTCTGGTGTAGTACTTCCACTGAATTCTTGTGTGATATAATTCAAAATAACAGGTTTAATTGAATCAGCAAATCTATCTAATTTTGATTTTTTTAGAAATTCAGGAATAGAAAGAAAGCCCTGCCCAATAATGTTCTGTTGAAGCAAAGGGTGTAGATGATCTAAAGAAATTAACTGACCATCACTTGTTTCAAAAGTTTTGATATCTAGAATCTTTTGTAAACTTCGTAAGAACTGTGGAAAATCTAAGGTAATAGGTGTAAGTAGGTGATTTACTCGTGATTCATCTATCCCTGATGAATCTCGTTCAAGCTTTTGAAATTCTGATGATTCTAGAAAAACATTAATGTCATCAAGCCACTTTCCTTGAAACTGTTCTTCAATCATTTCCTTTAGTAACATCTGTTCAATTTTTGGGTTTCCTATTTGATTCAAAAAATTATCAAGTGAAATAATGTAATATTGGCTTAACTGCTTATTAATTTCCATTTGTAGGAATCTTCGAGTTATATACTCATTTTGAAAGTTGTACCATCCTTCATCTTGAGGTTTCAGAGCAGGAATCAATGTATTTTTAATTAAATCAATAGATATATTGATATTATTTGCTATTTCTGGTAGTTTAAGAAGTCCCTTATTTTCAAGATCGCTAGCAATCTTAGAATATACTTCTTTGGTCAAAAAAAGTTCTTTGCTGACTCGCTGGCTAATAGGGATTGAAGATATTATTTCCTCTAGGTTTTCTGAGGGTATTTTTTTGAAAGGATTTTCCTGTTTAAGAGTGGATATATGAATGGAGAGATTGTCTCTCAACATTGTTGTTAATAACCTTTCCAGACCTGTTTCTGTGATAAATGTGTCTTCATCTAAAGGAAAAAGCTTTAAAGACAATATTTTCTCAGTTAATATCTTTGTAGCGACCTCAGAGGACTGTAAGTC
This sequence comes from Candidatus Hodarchaeota archaeon, assembly GCA_016839625.1. Classification (GTDB taxonomy): domain Archaea; phylum Asgardarchaeota; class Heimdallarchaeia; order Hodarchaeales; family Hodarchaeaceae; genus Hodarchaeum. The sequence continues at coordinate 14,705 of JAEOTY010000113.1, read as the reverse complement.
CGCTGCAAGGTCTGAGATACTCAATTGATCTTTATTCATTAATCTTGATTGTAAATCCTCTATTGCAAAAGACATTCGACTAGTAAGAGTGGCAACAATAGGAGCAAAATCCTGTTTTGTAGTGTCTGTTGCATTTTGAAGAAACGCAATCAAATCAATCTTACCACTTGACATAACTACTGAAACGATTTCATCTTCATTTTTCTTTAGATAAGCTGCTGCTGTCTCTCTAACATAATCATTTGGGTCAGTAAGATTTTCAATGAATGGTATGACAAGTTCTCGTCCTCCCATGTGATCTAGGGCAGAGCTAGCTTGATTTCGGGTCCAATCATCATAGTCAGGATTCCGCATTATTTCAACAAGAGTTCCAATAGCTTGTGGTGTCTTTAGCTTTCCAAGAGCGTATATTACTCTACGACGGAGTCCGCCCGATTCAGTCTTCAGTAATCCCAGTAATTGTGGTTCCACTCCCTCAATTTGATGTGCCACTACAATTTCTAAAGCAGTTTTTCGTACGATCTCCCCAGGATCCTCCAAAGCTTTGATCGCTTGCGACTTGAGAGCACGATGTTTTTGATTACTAAGCCATTCAAGAGCTAGAGAGCGTATTCCTGGGCTTTTATCTGATAATGCGGAAAAGATATGCGGTTCTAATGATTCTGGTTCCGAAATAGTGTTAAATAAGGTTGTTAAAACGGTTTCTCTAATTTTATCGTCAGGATCCTTCGTGAATGGCATTAGTGATTTAATTATCATTCGAGAACGAAAGTCAGTTGGATTAGATTGAAGATATTTACTCAAATGATTTATTGCAGTCCATTTAAGGTCATTATTCTTCGATTTAAGGTTCTTGAGATCATCTAACACTGAATCCTTAGACATGCAGGTTGCTCCCAGATAAATGTGTTAATCTAGCCATTACTTCAAAAACCAACATATAAGGGTATTTATACTCGTCTATTAATAGGACTTTAGGGAGAGGGATCATTTCCTAAAAAGCGATGCTTACTCTTGCTGGATTATGAATAAACGCTGAAATTAATCGTATAGTGTAAAAAATATCTTCTAGAGAGAGAAGGGATGTGGGAGAGTGAATATAACGACATGGAACCGAAACCACTGAAGATGGAATACCTCCTCGTGTTTGATGAATTCTACCTGCATTTGTCCCACCAAAAATGGGTTTTTTCATGTGGTAAGGGATTTTCTCATATTTTGCGTTTTCTATTAGCCTGCGATTCACCAAAGGATGAGCAAGCATACTTCTATCAGCAATAGAAATAGCAGGCCCTTTACCAATATACGTAGGACATTCTGAATCTTTAACAGAGGGCACATCTGCCGCGGTAGTATTTTCAAGTGCCAAAGCCATCGTAGGATCCAAACTAAATGCAGCTGGTGCTGCACCACGACCGCCAACTTCTTCTTGAGAAGAAAAACTGAATAAGAGGGTATCAGAAGGAGGATTAGCTGCAAACTCCTTTATTGTGTGTAATAATACATTAATGCCAGTTCTATCATCAAATGCTTTTCCTCTGATCATAGTTCCAGGAAATTCTATAAAAGGATCATAAAGGGTACCAACGCAGCCAATACTAATTCCACAAGCCTGTACCTCATCACTAGACATTCCAGTATCAATGTACATGTCACTTATCTTAACAACGCTTTTTCTCTCGCTTTCTGTTGTAAGATGAGGGGGTTTCGAGCCAATGATGCCATGATATTCCTTCCCATCATCCGTAAGAATTTTAACTGCCTGACCTAGAAGAATTCGTGTATCCCATCCGCCTATTGGCACAAAACGAAGAAATCCTCCCTTGGGTTCCACATAACTAACCATAAATCCGATTTCATCTGTATGAGCATCAAGCATGATCCGATTTTTCCCTTCTTGACCTTCGATAACCACTAAAAGGGACCCAAGGGGGTCAACCCACATTTTATCTACTTCTAAGTTCTCTAATTGGCTTTGAATAAATTTTACTACTGGTGTTTCATAACCACTGACTCCAATTATTTCGGAAAGTTCTTTTTGGAGGGTTTTAATACTTTCTAACTTTTTTATTTCCATAGAAAATCACTCTAGTTTGGTTTATTGATCCTTAAAAGACTCATTTAATCTGAGTATAATAATGTTCATTTATTTTGGAAAATTATTGAAATTGCCCAATTATTTAATTCAATTAAGCTAGATTTGGAAAAAGATAGTTTTAGTTTTAAGGTTTATAATTGCTTTTTAAGAATTAAAATCTTCTCTCCTCGAATCTCTTTTCTTCCAATTTGAATAAAACCAAATTTATTATAGAAATTTAAATGACTCGGAATCTTAGAGTAAATCTCAAGCTCAATTCCACTTACATTAGGCATTTGTTGTTTGATCATCTTAATAACTTCCTTAACAACCCAACTTCCTGCTCCTTGTTCTTGAAATTGGGGTTTAATGGCAAAATGAAACATTTTTACAGTTTCACTCTCTGTAAGCGCAAGAGAAAAGGTTCCAACGAGGCCATGTTTTTCATTATATAACGTATAAAGTTGGTTATTACTGAAAGCTTGAAATATTTTTTCTGCTGTTTTATCAAGTGCACCTGGGGGCCTTGATAATATGTCACTAATAGGTTCATATGCTTCTTGGATAATAGATTCGATTTGAGGGAGATCTCCATTTTTTGCCAGCTGAAAACTTAACAAAGTTTTTTCCTTCTATTCTCAATATTAACAAAGAAATAAGAAGTTTAATCAGAATTTTCTGGTTGTTTTTCAGGGGTTTTGTCACTGATAAAGCGAGCTGGAGTTCCCCCATAAATTTTATTTGGAGGAATCTTCTGTCCCTTCTTAACCAGGGAGTTGGCTCCTATTATGGAGTTATCTCCAATTTCTGCCCCTGGGGCAATGATTGTATTTCCTCCTATTGTAACATTCTTTCCAATCCTAACAGGAGCGATCGTTAGGTAGCGATTTTCGGTCGCATGTGCTGAAATGATTGCACGTAAGCCAATAAAGCAATTATCTCCAATACTTACCAAATGAGAATCGATCATTGTGCCTGAAGAAAGATAAACATTTTTACCAACCATCATTCCATAAAGTGAAAGAGCTTTACCTAAGAACATCGAATGCAAATGTGGTATGAAACTGAAAGCTTTCAACATACTTTTGAAAATTCCTGGAGACACAATGGCTACTGCAAATAGTAGCGCTTCATCAGAACCATGAAAAAATTTTCCTGGTCTTATTTTTGGTAAATACATTTTACAGATAATTTGAGAATGCACGACCCCAAACAATATACTAGAAATTAAATATGTGATTGGCATAATCAAAGCAATCGTAAGCCAGGGGAGAAAATCTAAACCTTGCATCATGAGGTAAACAAGTATACCTTCGGGGATAAATACTGAAATGAATAACACCGCAGTAAAGAAAAAATATAAAATTAATCTGAGTCTTGTGATAAATCTCAGTATTATTCGCTCTCCAGAATACTTTTGTCATTGAAACATCAAAATTATTTTTGTTAATATTAATGCTATTTAGTGAGGTATGACTTCCTTTACATGTTTGACAGTTTCAGAGACTTTCACAACAAGATTCTCTAACCCAAATGTGGGGTCTCCATCAACATAAAGTAAGAGTCCCTCACTGATTTTATAGGCAACTAAATTTGTAGCTTCTGAAGAAACAACCAAATATCTTAGATTCCTCATATAGGTTGAAACGTTCAATATGCGTATCGCGCCAGCCATACGATTTACGTCCATTTTGTATTCTATGAGGATATCTCCAGTAAAAGAGACAATCATTGCTCCTCGCACACCAATGTCCTCCTTGGTTAATTTTTTTAGATAGAAAAGGGCTGCATTCTTTGAACTTGTCATCATTTCTCGAGTTTCTCCAGTAAAAACTTCATCAACCTTATTTGCAAACGATTCAAAAACATCAGTGTCTACAAAATGAATTTCCTTTATTTTAGATTCATATTCTTCTAAAAATAAACTTCCTATGGTGGTTAATTTGAACTGGAGATCCAAAGGGCTAACGAGAGGTGATGCTAGCGCAGCAAATACTAACCCACCTCTTTCAATGAATGAGAATCGTAAATCAGTCATATCAACAACCCTAAGTTCGCTTAATGAAGATGATTTTGCAAAAGAGAAAATCGCTGCTAAAAATGCCACCACTAGGTGTGCATCTGGTGTTTTGGTTTCTTGTTCTTGAGTTTCAAAAGATCGTGTAAATAATGTGGTTCCTGTCTCTTTTTCAAAGATAAAAAAAGCTTTAATCGCTTTAAACTGTTCTAACGACATTCTACACCAATCCTCATAAGAATTTCTTCGCTTTGACTTTTAAAATGCTGGTTGTCAGCGTCTGAAATGCTTCATCGACATTCTGGCCAGTTTTAGCTGATGTTTCAATATAATCAATGGCGTGCATAGCCTGCGAGATTCTAGAAATCTCATCTTGGGTTAAAGCTCGTTCATTTCGTAAATCCGCTTTATTGCCGATTAGAATCGATAAGGATCTTGGAGATACTTTTAATACTTGTGCTTGCCATCTTTCTTGCATCTGAAGGAGCGTTTCTCGCCGTGTGAGATCGAATACATAAAAAGCGCCAAGTGCACCCTTTAAATAAAGATGAGAGTATGAAACCTGTCGTGCTTGCCCAGCAATATCCCAAACCTGCAAAGCTACATTCCTAGTAATATTTTGATCATCAACAAACCTTACAGTTTTGGTTAAAAAGTCAACTCCCAAGCTCATTGAATAATCTTCTTTGAACTTATTTTCAATGAAGCGCAAGATCAACGAGGTCTTTCCAACAGCGCCATCACCAAGTAGTAAAATCTTCAAGATGTGTTTGATTTCCTGCGACAAACTACTATCTCCATTTTTCGGGTTTATTTGATCACTAAGATTATGATGATTAAACGTTTACAAATAACACTATTTCAAAAGCTTTTCCTTGTAGTGATGAAAATAATCCAACAGTAATTAATTATGTAACTAAATAAAGATTCCGAGATTATCTATTCTGAAATAATATCTATTCATAAACGAATTGTGAGATCAAAATTCTAAAGGATTAACTATTATTCTTCAGAGTTGAAATCCAGATCAAATTCTTTTTAAAAGCGGGTGTAGATAGTATCAAAATGTTCACATGGGTGATAATTAGTTTGTACTCAGAGGAAGATGTTTCTGGTACAGAAAAATGGATTACTGTTGTTTTAAAAGACCTGGGCGAAGCATCTACAGTTGAAATCATCGAACGAGTAAGTATGTTCAATCAAGATTGTGCTGACCGGATACCATTTGTACTCACTCAAATGCGTATGGACAGTAAAATATTATATAAAGTTGTACCAACCAAAAATGGAACCAGACAGAACATTGTATGGTATTTGAATGCGCTTGAGCGGACAGAATGAGTGGTATTTTAGGAAATATACAATTCCTAGGGGGATTTTTTCATTGTTTTAATATAGTAGGAATAATCATTTAGTCAAATTCTTATTTCTTGTCCTTCCAAAGGAAAAAATATATTACTTGATTTCCCCGATAGTGGAATTCGATCTAATACTTCTGATCCTAAATGAATCAGGGCTAATCGGTCCGCTAAAGGATGAAGTTTTGAAACCTGATGAAAATTCAGGTGAATTGGAATTTCAGTGTCAAAAGAATTACATTCTAAGATTGCTAATTGGGTATCCTTTACTAACGGAATCAAATTTTCCGTCCATCCTGTGTCACCTGAGTAGGCTATAGAGATGTTATTTGAATCTAATCGATAGGCCTGTGCTTCAGGAGTATGAAACATTTTATATGCTTTGATGCTAATACCATTGATCTCATGGGGCTTAGATGGACTAATTGATATGAATTCACAAGAAAAAGGTAATTCTTCTTTTGAAACATTTACATACAAAGCTGAGTAAAGTTTAGTGATGTTTTCCTTAATCTTCGGAGGACCAACGATGATTAGTGGTTTTTTACGTTGTTGTAGAATACTGGCTTCTAAAAGGAGAAACGGAACACCGCTACAATGATCCCCGTGAAAATGTGTTATTAAAACCATGTCGATATCATTCGTACTTCGTCCAGATTGTTTCAAAGCTGACAAAATGTGTGGTCCACAATCTAATAGAATCCCTTGTGTTCCGATTTCAGCCAAAATCGATACATTTTTACGTCCACCTGATCCAAAAGCATCTCCTGTTCCTAAAAATGCCACACGCATTTGAGAGGGGTTCTTTGGAAATATTCTAGTACCAACCTCTTCACCATCAAGAGCCTTAGCGAATTCCTCCAAACCGACAACCCAACACCTCGTATACCCATTCGCTAACTCAATGAGGTTACGAAGCTTCCCTCCCATTGCTTCAGTGACATCAAAATTCCTGTCAATCTCCTCCCCACTGAATGTTAAAGATCGACCATCTGAGCCATAACTGGTAAACTCGTTTGGCTCAACTTCAATACGTGCTATATATTCAGCATCATCGAAACTGGGATCCTTGGTGTAAATACCCGTACGTTTGCCTTCAACGCTTGTTAAAAATATTGTTGAATCGATACAGGTCATATTAAGACGTCTCATCAGAGCACTAGGGTATATATCACCCGAAAAAACTTTCCATCCGCTAGGAGTATGGCCGACATCTCCATAGAACACTGGGATTGCGTCAGTTTCAGTGATTAATTGTTCAAGAATTCGTAAATTCGGGGCATCACAACTCTTTGTTGATACACTTTTTGTGAATACACCTGCAAAAAGAGGGTGAGAGGGAAACGAGACCGCATTGATTCCCTGCCTTATCGCTGTTGATACAATTATTTGATTCTGAGATGCCACGGCGAGTTTAATTATGGGATAAACGTTTTGAAGATCCGAATGACTTTTAAGTAAGTGTAAGACCAATGAATGACCAATTGATCCTGCTCCATGTACCAAAATAAGCTTTCTTTGGGGATTTTTTGTAAGAAACAAAGATAAAGTTTGAAAAATCTCATTCAAACGTTCATAATTCATTAAATCTGAAATTTTTTGCGTTAATTCGCTTAGTGATCCTTTACCAGATAAGTATAAATCTAATTGATCTAAATAACGATCTATATGGTGAATATCTTTTTTATGAGTAATTAAACTCCCACCTAGCTTGATTAGCATGATTTGTGTTTTTTTCACCGAATTTTCACCATTTTTTTCTAATCTTTGACTTCGGGGTGGTGTTTTATGGATGTTTACAATAATAATATGGAAAAATTGCTCTAAATATTTATTATTTCAATCGTTTTAAAACATGAGTGAGTTTAATGATTCAAACTTAATAATTAATTTAGTTTTAATTCTAATCAAAGGGTGTGAAATCTAATGTCTACAATAGAGCAGGCACTTGGAATGGTAAGTATAGAACGATTGTATAATCATATGTTGGCACTAGAAGGAGTTCGACATCCTCTTGACTCATACAAAGCCCTCATGCAAACAGGTGAATATATAGGAACAGCTTTTAAGCAGTTTGGTCTGGAGTTTGAAAAGCATCCGTTTATGATTAAAGGATTTGAGCATCCTTTCTTCAACATTGTTGGTTATCTTCATCCAGAAACTAAATATGATAGTTCAATGTTGGTCACGAGTCATTATGACACCGTTTATTCTACTCCCGGGGCAGATGACAATGCAAGTGCAGTTGCAATAATGTTAGAAATAGCTCGGATTCTAAAGCGTTTGGATTATAACAAGAACGTAGTTTTCGTCAGTTTTAACCTTGAAGAGTGGTCTCCTTATATCCAAAGAAAAGTGCGGGAGCTGGGGATTAAACATGGTGTTTACGATGAATCTTATCGGTTTGTATCTTGGACAATAAAAAAGTGTTACGATCAATATAAGAAGCTGATTTCAACATCAGGGGTGATAAAACCATTCCTTGATGAAGATGAGTGGAATCAGTTTGAATCTTCTGTGAAACAGGAGTTAAGTGAGAAAGAGCTCGATTTTTTCAGAAAATGGAATCAATTACATCGTGAAACAGGAGTGGATGATCCTATTGGGAGTTTTGCTATATTAGGTAGTAATGCATATACCAAGAGAGCAGTAGAAAAGAAATTAGATATTGAAGGAGTCATAAATCTTGAAATGGTTGGATTCACATCCTCAAAACCTCATTCACAAAGCCTTCCTCCAGCTATGACACTGGAAACCATGGATAAATATATAATCGATGAGAAAAACATGATAGGAGATTTTGTATTGGTGGTTAGTGATGACACTTCAGAGAGGCTAGCAAAATCATTTTTTCAGAATTGTCAACATAAAGAAATTGAACTTCCTTGCCTACGATTTGCTACTCCCTTATCTTATGAGGAAATAAAACAAAAAATACCTACGCTTCTTAATAGTGATCATGCTCCTTTTTGGAGAGCTGGTTTTCCAGCGATAATGCTCACGGATACAGCTAAATTTCGTAATCCTTATTATCATACCGGAGGAGATACAATAAATACTTTAGATTTTTCATTTATGAAAAAAATATGCCAAGCCACTCTTGCCACAATAATCGACTTGCAAAATTGAGTTTTATTTCTCTTGCACTCTCAAGTTTCATCAAATTAAAGCATATCTAATACAAACATCTAGTTATTAAATAGGAAGTATTTTTTAATTAACGTTTTGGAGCAATTTTACTATCCCAAGAGGTAGAATTTTAATGAAATTAAAAAAGGATTTCACAATTATTCTTCCTACTACAGTTGTATGGTTGCTTACAGCGCTCTTTCTCCTTGTTTATTCTTTTGATTTGCTTAACGCAAACCCTCAAACATCTGTAACTAGGGATTTATTCAGTCCAGGGGTGTTTATTCTATTTATCACAGCTTGCTTTGCTACTGTCTCGTTGTACAGCACAGGATTTTTCATTGATAAAAAGCCACAGATCATCAAACCCCTGATTATAGGATCATTATTGGCGAGCGGATTTTTTCTCCTCTTATCAATCCTAGGGGCTGATTTTACATTACTTCTTTTGTTAGGATTGCCAGGTATAGGTGTTTCCCTGGGAGTATTAGCAACATCTTCTGGGGCACTTTTTGCAGGGCATTCAGAGGTACAGAAGAGGGGGCAATTCTATGCTGGAGCGTTATTCATAAGTGCACTTATCTCAATTGGCATCATTTCCATTGGTGAACTTTTTCCGTCAGATTTTCAAATCCCCTTGTTTTTGATTAGCAGTTTGGCAATTCTAGCGATGATAATCTTCTTCTTCACTTTTGATTCGACAACCTCTTGGACGAATGATGAATTCCCCACCCCATTAAGTCAGATTATTAATCGTAGCTCCGTGAGGGCCTATTTAATATCACACTTTTTTGTGTATCTAATGCTCGGTATTGCTTTTACTTCAATTTCTCAAATAGGGGAGGTACGTTTTCCTAGTTCTTTTATTAATCTTCCTTTCTTTGGCACGTACCAAATAGATCAAACAAAACTATTTTGGATTTTGGTTTTCTTGGGAGATCTATTATTTGTGATACCTATGGGTTTACTTTCTGATAGCATTGGTCGAAAAAATCTAATCGTTGTAGGAGTTTATGGTATTGTTATTGCGGCATTAATCGTAGGACTTTCCGACAGCTCGATAGGATTCTATTTTTCAGCGTTTTTGATTGGTGCATCCTTCAGTACGATGCATCCTTCTCTCGATAGTGCTGTAGTCGCAGACCTCAGTCCCCTTGACTCTGTTGGTCGCTACATTGCATTAAATTTCATCTTTTTGCTTCAAGGTGTTGCTATTGGCCTACTTATTGGTATGTTCATCATTCTTCCAGGAGATACAGGTACTATCAGTTATGTTCTTATTGGCATTGCTGTTCTTAGTTTATTTCCTCTATTCTTTGTTGCAGATTCGTATGAACCCCTTGACATCTACCTCCTTCTCGTCACAACAAGCGGTATGTGCATGTTCAATTACGATTTCAATCGTCCAGATCAAAGTAAAATAACTGAAAAGGATTTAACTCTCGTTGCTGGAGCTTTATCCGCTATTAGCTCTTTTTTTGAGAGTTTAGATGAAGCACATGCTGTTTTAGATCTCGTTCGCCATGGAAGAGTTTTTACAGTCCAGTCTAAAGTTGGTTCAAATGGAAAAGAACTTGTTGGGACAATTTTTGCTAACAAGATCGATCCTGAGCTTCAAAGCAATCTAGAAACTTTTTTAGCTAGATTTTGTGTTACTTTTCACGAAGAGATTAACGACTGGATAGGCCAAATGACAACATTTGATCCCGCTGTTGCTATTGCGGAAGATGTATTTGGGCCTCTTCTTCCATCTAAAACCGTTCCCAGTAATCCACATGATTAATCATATTCGTGATAACAATGAATCCAAACAAGCAAACAGAAAATAACGAATATTTAGTATTAATTTGATACAAGAGGTTTCCACTGATTTAGAAGTGATAAGAGTGAAAATCAAAACCATTTTAACAATAATTATACCGAATGTTTTCTCTTGGCTGCTAGCTTCTCTTTTACTTTTGATTTATTCATTTGATATATTATCTTATGTAGAATCATCTCCAACTAATCCCTTTAAGGGATTTGGAGTCTTAATTTTAGGATTCATTCTTTGTTTAGTCATTTTTATGCTATATTTGACTGGTACAATACTTGATAAACATCCCGAGTTCCTCAGACTCTCAATATTAGTAGGAATGGGAGGAAGCTCCATTACAGCAATATTATTTGTTAATCTTGTTAATGAAAGTTTATTCTTGATTGTAAGTTTAGCTAGTTTTGCTTTCTTTTTTGGAATCTTATTGACAAGTAGCGGAACCCTGTTTGCGGGTTTAACTAATATGTGGTATCGGGGTCGAACCTACTCTATAATCATCTTTGCTTTTATAGTCATTGCGTTAGCTACGATTCTTTTTGGAGGATTACTATCCTCTGGGTTCCCTGATACAGAACTATTGAGTCATAGTTTTGTTAGTGTTTTAACACTTATAGGGATTCTAGGACTCCTTCTATCCATTATTTTCCTGTTCTTAACCTTTGACTTGGGAGTTCCTTGGCAAAATGATCGATGGCCGACAAAATTTGGGAAAATAATTGGAAGACGATCAGTACGAGCTTATTTGATTAGCCATCTTTTACTATACACGATTCTTGGAATCTCGATAGCTAGTTTTTCCCAATTAGGTGCATTATTAGATATTTCTTGGATTTTAAACATACCTAATATCGGTGAATTCGATCTTCCTGTAGATAAAACTTTCTGGTTCATCGTTCTGATTGGAGACTTATTAATGATACTTCCTGCAGGATTTGTTGCAGATCGTTTTGGACGCAAAACCTTGATAGTGGCTGCAATTTACGGATCTGTGTTCGCTTCCCTAATATTTGGATTGGATCCTATCTTGGATAGTTTCTTTATGGCAGCTCTTATCATAGGATTCTCTTTTGCATTGCTTCATCCAACCTTAGACTCATCAATTTGGGCTGATCTTTCTCCTCGGGATGGACTTGGACGTTACTACGCATTTGGTTTTATTTCGCTTGCTTTTGGTTTGGGAATCGGCTCTGTAGTTGGCCATTGGATTTTAAAACCCATTGTGACTGACCTTGCTAATATCGAATTTATTACTTATCTCCTTACTATTCTCGCAGTTTTGGCTGCTCTTCCATTGTTTTGGGTATCAGATAGTTTCAAACCGCTTGATTTCACATTACTTCTAGTTATTGAAGAAGGTGGACTTCCTATTTTTGATTATACTTTCCACAAAAAGCTTGATACGCCGATAGAGTTAACTCTACTCTCTGGAGCATTACGAGCGGTCTCCTCATTCATGTCTGAGACCATGAGAGATAAAGGTGATTTAAATTTGGTTCGCCATGGAAATCATTTTATATTGACAGAAATAAAAGGTGGTGTATCTGCTGCTATATTTAGTAACAAACAAGATCCAGAATTGCAAGCAACCCTCCGTGATTTCTTGGAACAATTTCATGCAAAGTACGCTGAAACTCTAAAAACTTGGGCTGGAGATCGTTCCCTGTTTGATGGTACAGTTGACATTGCAGAGAAAGTATTTGGTCATCTTGCACCTTCCGTCAACCTTGAAGATTGATGAGGCTGAATTAATGCAAACAAATGTTTTTTATCGTTTGCGTGGGCCGAATATCATTGGTACAACACTTTTTGCTTTTACTGCTCTGATCCTAAACCTTCGTCAGAACAATAATTTCGATTTACTTGGAGCTTTTTTCATTATTCTTTCAATGGTTTTCTTTAATATTTATATTTGGATTTCTAATGATTACTATGATGCCCCCTTCGATATAGAAGATGAAAAAAAAAGTAAAAGGAATGTCTTTTGTGAGAGTCCAAACAATCGTGATTATAAGATTGGCTTGGTTGTTATGTGGTTTTCTCTCATTGCTGGTTTAGTTAGTGGTTTCCTTGCCAGTTTTATTTCTTTTTTATTTGCAGTCGGTGGTATGCTCCTAGCTTTTCTTTATACCAGTCCAGTTTTTCGTGCTAAGGGTCGTCCAATTCTTGATTGGGTATTTCATGTGGTATGGTTTCAAATAACTTTTCTTCCTCTCTACTTGTATATTTACGGTTTTGATGTGATATGGGGCTTCGAAACTAAACATATCCAGTTTTATGCTATTTTCATTTATATTTCTTTGATTTCATTGCTAGGTCAAATCAACCATCAAATTCCTGATTATGCAATTGATATGCAGACAAATCAACGGACTACTGTCGTGGTTGTTGGAATCGAAACCACACTTAAGCTAAGATATGGTATGTATTTTCTTATGACTGCTGCTGTATTTGTTCTATGTTTGTTAAATGGGACCATCCTTGCTTTATTGATGATAGGAGTTTATACTCTTTACTATTTGAGAACTAACAAAAAGAAGGTAGAAAACGCTCCTATTGTATGGATATCTTTCTTTTTATTGGATTATTTAATTATCTCTCAGTTTTTAGTCAATATTTTTCCTAACTTCTGATCCTTTGGAGAAAGAATAACGAGTTGCGAATCGAAATGTCAAGGGGTTGTTGCTTTTCACTCAATGACCTTTGCCAAAACCCAAATAATTCACTCCAAGAATGAAGAATATCAATCATTAGAAATTGGTTTAGATGGTGCTTTTCTTTTTAATTCAGCTAATATTGATACTTTGTTTAATATGTCTCTTCTTACTAGTTTTCACTGGAGTTGAATCATTTAGTTTTGGTCTTGTACCCACGTTAGTGATCTCAATCTTTTTTACATACTTTTTATCTCTTCTGATATTAGCAAGTGTCCATAAGCTATCAAGACTCCTCATGAAAACAAAAGAAGGTGATATTGAGGGTATCGGGGTAGTGTTATGGACTATTCAGGCCACAACTCTAGATATCGCTCTCACATTAACACAAAAAATCATGATCCATTCCATTTTACCAGATTTTGTCTATAGGCTTTTTGGTTTCAAACGTAGAAAAGGAGTTTCAATTTTAACAAAAATGTGGGATCCTGATCTTCTTGATATTGGAGAAAACACACTTATTGGAACTGACACAATCATTTCTGGTCACCAAATCAGCCAAGGACGATTATATCGGAAAAAAGTTATCGTAGGTAAGAATGTCAGCATTGGCGGTCTTTGTATTATAGCTCCAGGGGTGACTATTGGAGATAATACCATTGTTGCTTTCGGTTCTTCTATACCTCCAAATTGGACATTAGATAGCAATAGTCTATATGGTGGGGTGCCAGTCAAAAAGATAAAGTCTTTTGAAGAAGATCTATAAGAATGAATGACCTGAAGAGGCCAAGAGAGAAAAGAAACTGGGATTTATAGCCTTCTCGTCAGCAAAGTTACGCTGAGCTCAATGATTTTATTGTATCCATACAGGTTTGAATCTCTTCCTCTTGATTGTAACAATGGGGCGAAATCCTCAAACCACCTTCACGATATGAAATAGCAATTGGAAAGGGGAGTTTTCGCGTTTTTTCAACGATTTTCTCACCATTAGGACAAGAAAAGTTTACAATTCCGCTCCTTTGTTGTTTTCTTTCGACTGGAGTTTGTAAGTGGAAATTGCTTTCATTTTCAACGAATTCAATGATTTGATCGGTTAATTTCATAATTTGAGCAAAAATATTTTTAATTCCCAAATCATCTAAGAACTTCACTGCTCTTGCAAGTAAAAAGGTGTGTGGGCCTAATGAAGCTTGAAATCTTTTTGCGCCACGACCAGGGGAATAAGGATGATGCGATAAATTAAGTGGGTTGGTATCGGACATTGAGCCAACGAAGCTCGGGTTTAGTAATTCAGCTAATTCTCTTTTAATATAAATAAGTCCAGTCCCAAGTGGTCCAAGTAGCCATTTATATCCACCTGCAGCTAGATGGTCAATATTTAGCTTTTGAACATCTAACGGCAAAGCCCCGAGAGATTGAATTGCATCTACCATGATTTGAGCCTCATTCTCATGACAAATTTTTGCAAGCTCCTTTAAATCGATACAAAACCCATTACTAAATTGAACATGCGAGACTGCAACTAATCGTGTTGTCTGATCAATTGCTTGACTGAACGATTCCATTGGAAGTACTCCACCAACGTTGGGAATGACTTCCAGCTCTAGATCAAATTTCTTAGTCAGAGCTTGAAAAGTGTAGGAATTGGAGGTATATT
>JAEOTY010000112.1 GCA_016839625.1 Candidatus Hodarchaeota archaeon | reverse complement strand
GTCATGGGAAAATCTGGTCATATACCAAGACTGAAAAAGAACGTACATTGGTGACAATTCCACCAGATAACTGGGCTATAGCTTCTTATGGAGATCATGAAGAAAAGATCACGATGATTTCAACAGATCCAGCTATTCCTTTAAGGGGAGATTATATGAATGCTAATAGTTTTAGCGAATTAGTTTGTTATAAAACATACAAACTAGCGCCAGGAGAAACTCGAAAGATTGACGTACCTTTAATCTTCAGCAAAAAGGACACAATTGAGGATTTACAAACCGTTTTCAGTCAATTGCGGGAAATTATTCATCTATAATGGAAATATGTTTATCTAAGATTGCTTAAAAATAACCAGGAGAATGTCTAGGAGAATGAGAATAATCCATGCAATTTTGTAACATGGATTACATTTAAGCAGCTGACTTATGAGGACAATAGATGAATAGTATGCCTTCTGAGGTCTCTTCTTTAGAGTCTGTTTTGAAAAATTTACCACCTCAGCCAGGAATCTATCTCATGCTAAACAAAAAAGGTAAGATAATCTATATTGGAGCAGCTTCCAACCTTAAAAAACGTGTGAACTCATATTTTCGGAAGGATTTAGTTGATCCAAAAACTAGGAGATTAGTTTCCAAAATTAAATCCATAGATTATGAAATTCACGAATCTGAAGAAGCTGCTTTTCTACGAGAACGAGAGCTGATCCGGATTCACACCCCAAAATTTAATTTTCAGTATTTGGACGACAAAGATTATCCAATGATCCAAATAACAGCCCCTTCTACTACAGAACTTTTTTCTCGTCTGTTTATTGTACGAAGTATCAAGAATCAAAATGATTGGTTTTTTGGTCGGAAAACGGATGTCAAAGCTCTTCGTGCATCAGTGCGTTCTTTACGTACAACTTTTCCTATCGCTAATAAGACTTATTGTTTTAAAACGAAGAAAGTTTGTCTTGATTATTCTATTAAGCGATGTACAGCTCCGTGTGTAGGGAAAATACCTACTGATGAATACCAACAGATTGTCGAACAATTTGTTTTATTTCTACAAGGGAAAAGAAAAGATCTATTGGGATTATTGTATCATGAGATGGATCATGCTTCTGATAATTTAGATTTTGAACGAGCAGCTAAAATTCGTGATCGAATTACCCAGATTGAGGCCACTATTGATACACAAAAAGGGTTTCCCCAACCAAGGGATAATGATGTAATTATTCTCCTAGAAGATTCCAATCATTATATGTTAGTGATATTCTGGATTCGTAATGAAGCGATTATTAATTCCGAAGTAAATTATTTGGGTGTTCTCGAAGTTTTACCCGAATCAGAGGTAGTTAGATCATTTATTAATAATTATTATATGGGTACTAATTTCATACCATCTTTGATAGAGATTTCTTGTAAAATGACAGAAGAGATTGAGATTTTAGAGATTTGGCTGTCTAAGAAACAGGGAAGAAGCATTAGAATTAAGGTCAACCCAGAAATTATCAATAACTCTATTATTAAAGGTCATGTTCATCGATTCCAATTAGAACTTGGTGAAAAAGTAAGATCATTTCAGAAAAAGGAACAAATTCAGCAAGATGCACTCTTTGAACTACAAAATTATATTAACCTTCCAACCATTCCCCGACGTATCGAGGCATATGATATTTCTAATATTCAAGGCAGTCTGCCTGTAGGTTCTATGGTTGTGTTTCGGGATGGAATACCAGAAAAATCCGAATATCGTCGTTTTCAAATCAAGTTTACGAAATCTGAACCCAACGATGTTGCTATGTTAAAAGAAGTTTTAACCCGTCGTCTGAAACATGATGATCCACAGTTTGCATCCTCCCTTCCAGATTTATTTTTGATTGATGGAGGTAAGCCTCAGGTAAATGCTATCCATGATGTGTTGTTACAATGCAGTAAGAACATTCCTGTTATTGGTCTTGCTAAAAAAGAGGAAGAAGTTTTTCTTCCAAAAAAGAAAAATCCCCTTCCTATTCCTCAGGATAGTGCTGCAATACAATTACTCAAACAATGTCGGGATGAGGCTCATCGTTTTGCTATCACTTATCACAAGAAAAGGAGATTATTACAACCCAAATCACAATTAGATCAAATCGAGGGTGTGGGATCAAAACGGAGAAATGCTCTATTACAGCATTTTGGGGACTTAAGTGGAATTCGAGAAGCCACAGTTGATGAACTATGTCTAGTTGAAGGGATCAATCGTGCAATAGCAGAACGAATTTATATTTTTTTCAGAACTAAACAACAGTCAGCATAGGAAAAAGAAATCTTAACATTGATTATGAGAGCTCTTGATGTAACTAAATCAGTTCTGACTTTTTTGTTTTGATACTTTAACCGATACGAATACCCTTAGTTTTCTGTTGTTCTAGAAGAAGGATCCCTTCACGTTCTAAGATTTTATTAACTCTATCTTTCTCTTGGATAGGATCTTCAGTATCTTCTTCGGTAGATAAACATTTCCCGTTTATAATTGATGTGTTAATCTCTCCTCGTGCTGCTGATAATCCTTTAAGATGAGGTGCATCAAGAATACCCATTTTTACGGCCTTTACTAAAGTCGGAGAATGGACAAATGGATCTACAACCCCTTCATCAGCAATGCTGGCAATGGCTCTTAAAATATAATTAGTATCGGTAATAAGCTTTTGTTTATATTCATCTATCTTGTGATCGAGCGAAATGCTTGGTAATCCTCTTATCGAATTGGTTACCACTTTTCGAGCAATTTTAGCACTCTCTATGAGGTCATCTGGGGTAGCAGCATGATCTGCTTCGCAATAGCTAACGACATGTACAATATGAGGTTTTAAGAACATTGCCATTTGTATACTAGAAGCTAGCTGTCCCTTGGCAAGATATGGATCTTCAGGAAAACTAAAAAGTCCACTACGAACCTGACGATAGGAAGTGAAATTTTTATCGTGAAGATTTTCGATCATCTCTGTTTTTGCTAACATTTTAGCGATATCAAACCGTGGGGAAATACGTAAAGGTGTATCAAACATAAGCTGAGATAAATATCTCTTTACTCCTGCTTGTTTCGCATTGTAGGCTCCCAAAAAAGCAGCGGTCACTGCAATCGCATCTGAAGCAGATCTTAAGCTCCAGTGATGTGACTCATTTGCTTCAAAGGGAATGTTTCTTACACCATACCATTTCATATTCGCCTGATTTTCGCTGATAGCTTCTAATAGTGTTCTTGGGCTACGACCATCCAGTTCCGAGTACCAAAAGAGGGGGGTTGCTCCCCATGCATTATTGATAGTCCTATTTAGTAATTCTGCCATATTAGTCAAGTTTCGTGTTCCAGAATAGCATCGTAAGAGAGGAAAGTTGCCACATCTCGAGGCTTCATAGAAACTTGAAAGATCCTCTTCAGATCGGATAGGAACACCACCAGCCCCACCTTCAGATTTTTTTATTTCTTGAGGGTGAAAGAAGCTTTCTTGGAAGTTTTGGTCAGGCCCAATTGATATTACGTCAACAACTTTAGCTCGTGCAATTTTACATATGCCTTTCCGCGTCTCCTCAACCGAGGGAACTCCGAAATGAGCTCGTAAAATTGGGAAAGGATCCTTAAATTCAATTCGTTTAATCAAAGTTTGAGGAAAGACAATTTCTGGCGTTTTTTGTTGATTTAAAGTTCTTAAAAAGCTCAAAACATCGTCTTCAGTTGCTGAGCCATCAAAATAAAAGTTAAATAATCCAAATGGTTCAATAGCTTTACAAACTCGTGTGGTTCCTCCAAAAATCCATTTTTTTTCTTTCATTTCTGGAGTTAATTTCTTTTTAAATTCTTTTACAATCGTAACTGCTGCATCTGAAGTCAATCGATAACTCAAAGCAATTATGCTGGGATTTTTAGCTGTTATTGCTTGAATGATTTCATCTACTGTATTAGGAGGTCTTAAGAATATGGTTTTATATCCTTGCTGTTGAGCGAGTTGCATAAAATTGTAGATTCCGGCAATGTGTACACACGATCCAAGAGTAGCGCAAAGAATCATTTTTTGTCTCATTCCTCTAATACAGCCTCCTCTTCACTAATTTCGAATAATACATCTTCGCCTAGCGTAACATAGTCTTTCAGTAAATGTATTGGCACATTGGTTAATCCCATTGATTCTATGGTTCGACCAGTTTCAATATAATTGGTTTTCATCATGAAATTAGCTAAATTGATAATTACATCAATATGAGGTGTTGATATTCCCATAGCTGCCCCTAAACTCGAAATAGGTACTAAACCAGTGGGTATATCCTCAAAAATATATCTACAATTTAGTGTTGAAGGAGCTTCTACATTAGCATACTGTTCTGTTCTCTGTATTTTCTCATAGATTGTTTTTCCTTTTGATCCATAAACAGTTGTTAACCATTTATCAAGTGAAATAGCTCTTATTCCATAAGCTGAGGCAACTTTGACTCTTTCCTGATCCATTTTCTCCAAGAATCCTGCAATTGTTGGAGTAATACCATCGATATAATGTCTATACGTAACTCCCTCTGATTCACACCGGGCAGCGTTTAGTAATAATGGTGCAGGGTGAAAAATGGCCCCAATATTATCGAAAGATGTATGTAAAACTGTTTCAGCTTCACAAAATGAATTGCTAATGCGTTTCAACAGTGGTAGGCACTCTTCTAAATTATAAGAGGGAAAAGCTGCAACAGGTAATTTGTTTTTCACACCTGCTATCGTAACGAATGCTGGTTGTGGACTTCGAGCAACAAACAATAATGATTGAGCTTCAGCTACCTGAGGTTCACAAGGACCACAATGATCCTTAATCGTATAATTAACTTCTAATGCACCACCAGTTCTGCCTGGATTCAAAACGATTATTTGATCTTTATTTAAGTAACGAGAAATTTTCATTGCTAATTCTTTATGGGCATCAGCAGAAGTCACCACCATGATTAACTTGCTATCCTTTAAAACATCCTTGATTGAAGTTGTAGCCATATCAACAGGAAAATGTCCTTCCAATAATCCTTTAGACGTGATTCCCCTGTTCCTTTTGATAGCCTTAATCTTTTGTTTTGATCTATTCCAAATTTTTACTTGAAATCCCCGATCCTTAGCATAAGCTGCAAAAGCATGTCCACCATTACCTGCTCCAATTATTGAAATGGATGTCTCATCAATCTTACGCGACATTTCAATATCGCCTCTCTTCTTTCTAATGTGGACTAATAAATGCAGTATAAATCATGAAAGAGCAACTAGCATTACCTTTCCAATTACTCTAGCCCTATAAGAAGGATTGAGTAATTTCCATAAAGAAAATATCTGTTAAGCGTCGATTACCAAAAATTTGGTTAATATTTTAATGAATAAGTCGCTGATAATCGCTGCTATATTTATAATCTATACTAGATTTTTTTTGTTCCATATTTTTTTTTTACATCATCTGGAGTTTAATAGACCTTAATGCTTAAAAATTTTTCTCTTGTGAAATATATTTTCTAATAAAATAGAGTTTTTAAAAGCTGATATTATTCAAATATAAACAGCACTAGTTACTATATTAGTTTTTATGAGCTTTTTATCCTTTTTTCTTTATTCTAGTGAGTTGTGCTCCTAGCTGGGTTATTGTTTCTTTGATAGTTGTGTCTATGATAGTCGCTGGTATCTCTTGTTCACACTTCACATCTAATTTAATTTCCATTGTAATTTCTGCATTTTTTGATTCCAGCGGTTTAAGGACTCCTCGATAAAACGCAGGGAGTAATTTTGATTTGAGTTCTTGAACCTCTACAGAGAATGAATGGTATTCTTGAGGTTTAATTTGAGTCTTCGATGTTGTTTTGAATATTAAGTCCTCAGGAGAAGCTTTTTCACGATCTTTTGGTATTCTTACCTCATTCATTTCAGGATTATTAGCTAATTGTGTTTTGATTTCCTTTGCAAATTCCATACTAATAAGAATTTCTCCTGATGAAAATGAAACCTGACTTGGAGAGAGTTTAACTGAAAAAAAGAAAGAATTTGCTTGTATCGTATTATTACTTAAGATCCCAATTCCAAATGCTCCTTCTTCAACTCCCCAACAGATAGTTTGCTGAATAACATTGGATGATTCTATCTTAATACTGTCTGGATTAATAAAAAATTGTTCAAGGATCTGTTGGGTCGAGATGTAGTTGTTAGAGCTAAAAAGCAAATCCTCTAATTTGCGATAATGAAGTTTGGATACAATATATTCCCGAGCGAGCAATTCACGGTGATACCATTTTGTAAGAGTTTCATATTCTGCTGGAGGCAACCCGAGTGTTATTGTCTGAGTTCCATCAAATAGGAGTGAATATGTTTTTCTAACCGCGTAAGATAATGAATCCTCAATTTTATGTTGTCGTTGTATTATCTCTGAGTCAAAATTATAGTGATCTTCCTTTCTTTGAGTAATTTTTGCATGTAATTCGTTCAATGCGAGTTTAATTTGAATCAAATCTTGAAAATCACTCAGATGAGAATCATTTGGTAAAACAAATAATAAAGTGTTTTTATTTTGACGGAAGGTTGTTCCTTTATTCTCAATCCAATTGATCAATGATTCTTTTTTGATAGAGGGATGGATAACTGCAATCTTTAACTTTCGATTGTCAGGAATTTCATTGGAAGATTTAGGCCAAATAAAATTCTTGATTTCTTTGCCAATGTGCTTTTTAATCACTTTTTGCATTTCTTCTTCATAATTTTCTTGATATAACTCCTTAATATCTTGAATTTTCCGATTTAAATTTGGTTGATGACTGAAAAAATATCGTCCATCCTCTAGATGTAGAAAGTAGAGAGCTCCATATACCTGTAAAAGTACTTCAGATATTAATGAGATAGGAATATTTGGTCTTATCACATTCAATCTTATTTCTGGAGGAGTTAATCCTTTTGAACCATCATGCTTTGAAAAAGAAGATAAAAAAATCGTTTGGGAAGTGCGAAAGACGAGATCATTCCAGTTTGAATACCGAATATCAAGCGATCTGGATCCCGATTCGGTTCCAATCACATCAGAATCAAGGATTCTTTCAAATTTCTCATCAATGTGCCTTAAAAACTCATTTCTCAATGACGAGTTATGGAGATCAATATTTGATAAGAGTATAAGGTCTAATTGGGCCTTAGAAATCCATAAGGAAGAGAGGATATGGCTTAAAATTCTTAATATTGCCCTTGTACCTTGAAATGTTTGAAGAGTATTCCATCTATCATAAAGGAAGTCAATTACTTCTGGGTGGAAAGGATAAGAATCTTTCATTCGTTCGTTGTAACTGGGGTATTGAATTTTATCAGGAAGTTCATTTCTTCGTCGTTGATAAATTTTCATGTATTTTGAGATAATTTCATCTCTTTCCTCTTGAAGAAGAATCTTATGAATCAATCTTTTCGCAACTAATCTATCTAATTCGTCTCGTTCAACTGGAGTCTCAGTTGTTTCCACACGTCCCATAATGCGGTTCATTCGACTGATTACATCAAGAGTGATTTCAGAAAAATCCTCATGTTTATGAACTGGAAGGGTAATGAACATTAAGCTCTGTGTTAACGAAGCCAAAGTTTCTGTCAATTCTTGAAGAAATAAAAGAGTCTGAGTTCCTAGATTAGATTCGTTAATAGATACTCCTCGGGCTTTGGTAACATATTCTACAATTTCATCCAGAAGAAGAAGAAATGGTTCATATTTAACTAGAAATTTTCTTAATTTTTCTTTCCCTGGACTAATGCGTTTTATGTCATTTGCTTCAAATTCCTTGTACCCTTCTATCCCTGCTAATTGGTACGCAATTTCTCCCCATATGGTGTTGATACGTATATTGTGACATTTACGACCTTCTAAAGGATTTAAGTGAGTTCCTATAATTGTTGCGACCTTGGCTTTAAGAGTTGGAAGAGTTCTTGGTAGAAATTCAGTAATCTTGGGACCATTCATTACATAATGATATATCGTGATTAATGCATGAGTTTTTCCTCCCCCAAAAGGTGTTTGCAGTTTAACAATCCCACTTCCTTTATCATCACAAAGCTTCGCTTGAACTTTATTAAGAAGATTAAGTAACCCTCTTGTAAGATATGTTCTTTCAAAGAACATCTGAGGGTCGGAATACGAGGTGGGTGCTGATCCTTGGATTATGTCGCCGAGGTCAGCGACAAAAATACTCTCTTTGATATGACCTGATTGGATCATTGAATGAGGTACAACTATCTCAAACCAAGAATTCATGGGTTTTCAGCTCTTATGAGAGGCTTAGAATGATTACTTGATTTATACCACTCTAATTATATGGCATCTTTATGAGAATCCTCTATGAAATCATTTTTGAAGAGTCCCGATAAAGTTCTTTCGGGTATGAGTAATGAAGAAAATAACTAAGAAGATCGTGAAGGGTGCTTCAAAAGAGGCTTTAAACATAACTACTCGGGCGGTTGGTGGCGCTGCCGCTGATATTGCTAAGGAATCTATAAAAGAAGAACTGGAGAAGAGTGGGGTAACTGAAATAGTCAAAGATAAGATTCACAAGACCACAAAGAAATTAACCGATAAATAATTTATTTCATCGTTAACACATCCTCAGGTAGGCGAGTTGGAGACAATAAGATGGAATTAAAACAAGTAAAGAATATTAAACCAGAAAAAGTGACCATGTATGGCTCCTCTGGTACAACAATCCAATGGTTATGGTCTAAGGAGGAGGCCCCACATTTTGCACTAAGACGTTTTGTTATTGCACCAGGTGGGGAAATTGGTATTCACAGTCATTTGGAGGAACATGAAATTTTTGTTCTCTCAGGAGAAGGAACAGTATTTAATGATTCTGGAGTAGAATTTCACATTCAACCTGAAGATACTCTTTTTGTCCCCTCAAATGAACCACATGGCTATCGGAACGCTAGTCAAAAGAATCTAGTATTTCTATGTATTATTCCTGTTTTATAAACCTATAAATTTACCACAATCCATATGGATGTAGTTTAACATGTCAGAAGAGATAAGAGTAGAATGGTTGGCTACTTATCATGAGGGAGATTCTCGTCTTCGCGAAAAACGCCATGGTGTCTTTCGACTCAATAATCAGAAACAACGAATTGAATTCGCGGTTCAGACCGCTGAACATTCTCCCATAATTGTTGTAAACTATCCTCTTCAACATCTTCGTAATGTTCACATTATTGATAAACGTCAAAAGATGAAAAAACAAAACTATCTCCAACTTGTGTTTGGTGAACCACCGAATGAGATGAAACCCCTTTTCTCGTTTGGTTTGACTGATTTAAACGTTGTTAAAAATGAGATTCTTGAATTTCAAGAAGAAGTTCAGGCATCACTAGCTGAAGATGTCGAACAATCAGATGTAGATGTTATAGAAAAGCTTGCTCAATTGCTAATGACACCAATTGAACAGTTCCAACAACTTTTTGGAGACTTTACGTCTCGCTTACGGTCGTTAACTGTAAAACCCAAGGAAGTAACAAAGACCGTTTTAGCACCATTAGAACCAAAATTTCCTTACGAAATCCGTGAAATAGAGCTTAATGACCGTAAAGTAAGTTTCTTTGGAACGACTTACTCCCACGATACTGTTTTAGTGTTACTGTCTCCTATTGGTGGACGAATAGAGGATTATTACCCAATGATGTCGTCTTTATTGGGAGACTACCAAGTGTATATCTTAGGCCAACGGGGATATGTTGAACCAATAGATCAAGATTCTGAATTTAAACTAAAAGATTACGTACAAGATCTCAAAATTTTTCTTGATTATCTAGGTCCTGAGAAAGATATTGTGATTGGAGCCCATTCGCTATTTTCCGCAATTATTCTGGAGGAGTTCTTAAATCAGAAGTATTCTAATATAATTAAAATCATTTTAGTATCATGTGCTCATCGTGCACCTGATAACTTTAGGAAAGGGGTTAAAGGATTACCTCCAACACAAATGTGGGGTTCGATCAAAGGACAAGTTCGAAAATTAGCTCCTAAAATCCTTTATTCTAGAGATACGGACAAAGAAATCATAAATCCTTTTATTTATCACGCGTTTTCTATTCCAGATATAATTTATTATGACATATTCAAAGATTTCTTACCTAAGTTCGATTATTCTAAAAAGCTTCAATCCTTAACGAAACCCATTTTAGTAGTGTGGGGAGATAAAGACCAATTAGTTTCCAAGGATCTAAGAGCAGAGATGATAGAATCTATACCATCCCACCTTTTAACTCACAAAGAAATTCCAGGAGGGCATATGGTTATTCTAGAGGAACCAAATAAAGTGGCGCGTGAGATCAATAGATTCATGATGGCAACGAAATGGAGTCAAATTAAAATTGATTAACGATCAAGAATCGAAAACATTCAGTGTACGGTTTGCTGATAAAATCGTTTGGGGTGATTTCAAGGATGATTTGAAAACTATTCTCAGGGAGAATGAAATTAAATTTCAATATTCAGAAAAAACTCCCAGTTTTTATATTCTCTACGAAAGCGATTCAATCAAAATTAAGGTCATTTGGGAGGAAGAAACACTCCTTTTTACATTACAGGCCAGAAAAGGCCTTACCCCTGAACAGATCGAAGCATGTCGAGGAATTTATGACCTACTGATTCTTTTTTCAGGTAAGCTTGAAGATGGGTTATCACCTTACGAGTGGTAGGTTCATCATCTAAGTGCTGTAGTCTTTTTCCAAGAGTTTGATGAATTCTTTTAGGTGTGTATAGAAAGGGTTAAGCTTGCCCTGTTCCCATTCTTGAGCAATATTTCGATACATTTCTCCATCAAGATTAAGTTGGAGGCCTTTTCCAGTATCCTTAACAGCAATTCCTGCTTCTGCCATTCTTTTCACTCTAATTTAACTTTGGGTATTAGTTAATATAATTATACCTATTAATAAGATATTCTCTTTTTGTAACTCTTAAAAAGCCTTGTAATCTCCGAATAAAAAGAGTAGATCTGTGTAGTTATTTATTTTGAATTCCTTATTATAGCATTAATCAAACTTGTCTTAAAAGATGAGACTCTATCAATAATTCTTATGATTAGGGTCAAGAAATTCCTCATAACCAGAAAAGTTATTAATATTAGCCGCATTTTAATTTTCCCTAGAGGTTGATTTGTAATGTCTTTAAAAAACGATATTACTGATTTTATATTCCGAAATAGTGGATATACTGTTATAATAGTTATAATATATATAATAACTACTCTCATAGTAATTACTAAACCACGTGGTTTCTCTGTACCAGAAATAACAACCTCTTATGATTTATTTGGCACTTCATTTACAGGATTTACACTCATTCTAATCATTGGTGGATATTTACTATATCGTTATTTTACTAAAGCTAGACCACTGGAACAAGCTCCTTTTCAGCTTATTTGGGGGGCTTCTTTTCTAATTTATTCAATTACATTATTAGGTTTGCTTCTACAAGCATGGGGTTTTGATTTTGCAGATATGAGTGACCCATTAATCTTTCTGATATGGCGGACACCAATGATTTTTTGGGTTGCTGGCATGTGGATCGGTGTAACTAGGCTTTTAACAGAAAATACTAAAGGGATCTATCTTTCAGCACTTTTAATCTTAATTTTAGGGGAAGTCTGGTTTTTTATTGGTTTGGTACTACTTAATGACATTGAGCTTACGATGTATGGCTTTTTATACTGGGAGTTTGTCCCTATGGCGTTTATTTTAGCTATTTTATGGTATAATTATGGCAAAGGTGCGGAATTAAATTCACCAAAGGTAATAACAGCTGGATTTACCCTTTTTGGAATTGCGTATCTTGCTTGGGCTCCTTGGCACTTTGACGATCTTAAATATATCTGGTTTGTCTGGTTTAACGTATATTTGGTCTCGCTCGCTCTCCTTTTGACAGGATTCTATGCTTTACCAAAAGAAATTCTTGGAGAGTTTCAAGATAGCTCGTCTTAAGATAACATTTTCTTGTATCCATTTTTATCAAAAATATATTGATGGCAAAAACAACCCAATAGGGCGGAAATCACCCAATTAAGTGATTTCTTCAGTTGTAAACTCTCCTAATTCTCTAAGGGCTTGTCAGAAATTTTACTGACATTTATAACTTTTCTCTTTCCTCTCATGCGATTCCAGCAGTTACGTGTTTTTTATAGGTTTTTTCTACCATTAAATCTAATTTGTTAAAATCCTCTTCTTTGGGTTTGCCTTTAACCATCACAGGATCAATTACTTCAACCTTTAAATTGCTTATCATCCCACTAATATGTGCAGCAGCTTTTCCTTGCCACTCATATGAACCGATTACTGTAGTAAAATTAAGACTGATGTCCATCTAAATAAATCAGGTGTAATTGTTAATTTGTTGTTGAAAGTCTGCTATATTTTTCTCACATGTTCTATTATCTGTGTTACTTCCCTGTGGATTTGATTGATATAGTACATTGGATCAATAAACGATTCAATTAATTCTAGTTGAAAATTCAGAAAATAGAGAAGATGCATAAGAGTACCTGTTAAACAAATGTTAGATAAATTAGAATCTTTCTGTATCAGTGGTTTTGCAATTTCATTATATGTCTTCAAAATGAGAGTCTGAAAATCAGAACCATAATCTACTAAGCAATTTAGTAAATTGGCAATGTCAATAATAGGAACATCAATACGACCCATTCCCCAATCTAGAACACAGATTTCATTAATATTCTTCACAAAAAAGTTACCAAAATCAAAATCACCATGGATTAAAGATAATTTTCCCTTCGAGTATGTTTGTATTAATTTTCCAACCTTTTCAATCTTGGTTGTGAATTCAGAAACCAGATCTTCTGTTAAGTAATACGGGTGATTCATTAATTCAGAGAATTTTCTAACTTTATTTTCTATTTTATTTAGGATCCCAATGTAAAATCGATATCCATATTCATCAACACCAAGATTTTTTAACATTTGAACGTCTCGTGAGCTTTCCAGGTGAAATTTGGCTAAATTTCTAGTGATTCTGAAAAAATATGGTCTTGCTTCTTCTGAATCAATGAAAAATATTGGTATTAAGTCGTCGAGTTTCTCCATAAGTATGAAATGCAGAGGGGCTTCAGAATGGCCAAATATGAATTGTGCTCCATTGATCTTATAATCACTCGTGTATTGATGAACTAGAATTTCATTTTTAAGAAGTGAAACCATTGATTTCAGAATATAAGATTTATCTGGGATTTCAACGAAATCGATGACTTCTAATATGGCAAAAGGATTCTGATCTAAGATTCTTCTAGATTTTACGGTATATTCTTTTCCTTTTTTTAAAGTTTTAAGTAAAATATTTAGTTTTTCATTAGTAGGTGTCTTTATCATAATATCCACATACGAAAATTGATAATGGTTAAATAATGTTGTTACATAGTAGGAGTATGCCACAATATTGCATGAATACTATTATTCTTAACCATTGACAATAATAAAAGAATTCTAGAGATAAATCCTAATAGATGGATTTATGAATTTTTTTGAGATATCGAGTGAATATATCGTAAAATAATAAACCCAACAATACCTGAAATTAATGAACCAGTAATAATCCCAATTTTTGCCATAATAAGATTGTTCGGATCGATCAGTGCAAGACTCGCTACGAATAGGGACATTGTAAAGCCAATACCTCCCAACCATGCTCCTCCATAAATATGTCCCCATGTTAAACCAGATGGTAATTCTGTTATTCCTATTTTAACTGAAATCCAAGCAAAAAGAAAAATTCCTATTTGCTTACCAAAAACCAATCCAAGGATTATCCCCAGAGTTATTGGTTGGAAAAACATGTTTGGATCAATAGCTTCAATAGTAATTCCTGCATTAGAAAAGATAAAAAGCGGTATTATAAGAAAAGCAACCCAATAATGCAAACTTCTTTCAAAACGCTGTAAAGGGGTTTGGACATTTAAGCAGGTTACTTCAAG
>JAEOTY010000111.1 GCA_016839625.1 Candidatus Hodarchaeota archaeon | reverse complement strand
TTATTTTTTATAAAATAATCGAATCTTTTCCCGTTTTTGAGGAATGATTGGACTAATTTTTGGATTTAAGTAGGGTTCTTTAAAGCCAAGATCACTGGGTTTTGAGGCAGCAAGTTTATCAAAGAGTTGTGTGGTAATTTGATCTTGTGTCTTCTGAATTCTTGTGGGCGTTCGATGGAATTTTTTAGGAGCTTGTGGGCGTTGAGTAGCAATTGTTGAACTTTTTCCACACTTTGGACAAAACCATCTGCCTGAAACGGGGATATCTCTTGGGTAATAGCCACAATTTTTGCAACGGAAGTCTTTCTGTGCCATTGGAATATTTCCTCTATTTTGTTATTTATTTCCTTGATATTCAACTTATGTTGATCTGAAATCTTTGGAAAAACAATTAGTTTTGCACAGATAGATCTAAAAACAATCGATTAAAAAATATCATGTTGGAACATAAGGTGAAACACATGTTTGGGAGAAAAAAGCAGCAATGGCTTAAAAAAGCGCAACTGGCTCAAGGACCACTTTCGATAAGCAGATTGGCTCCATCAGAGAATCCAAGTATTGTTGCTTCCTTTTTACGTGAAAAGATCGGTTTGAAAGAATTGGAGG
The DNA here is from genome assembly GCA_016839625.1 of Candidatus Hodarchaeota archaeon. Taxonomy (GTDB): domain Archaea; phylum Asgardarchaeota; class Heimdallarchaeia; order Hodarchaeales; family Hodarchaeaceae; genus Hodarchaeum. Next base: position 9,991 of record JAEOTY010000111.1, on the reverse strand, counting down.
GTTTCGTTTCTTTTGACGATGAGACATACATTCCTACTCACAGTCTTCAAAATATTATTTCTCGTGAATTAGCGAGAAAAGGTGTTGTAGATATTTGTGATCTGATTGATACAATTAATTTACCTGGGGAATTGCTTGAAAAGCAGATCTTGGTGAATACTCAAGACATGGATGGTTTCTTTGATGTCATACACCGAAAATTTTTCACCCTACGAGGTGCTATGACGGAATTAAAACAAGTAATAGGTACGAAAACAGCTTTTGACTTGAATTTTCTTTTAAATCGCCTTTATTGGACTGAAGATTATCTAGAAGCTATTCTTGATCTTTTGGCTCAACAAGGTTTCGTTGGCTATATTGATCCGATAAAACAACGTTTTTATAATTTTACTCCGTTAAACTTTTCTTCTTCAGTAAAGAATGAAACAAATCTTGAATATCTTACTCGTTTTGTGAATACTAGTTTTGAATTAGAATCAGAAGTCTCAATTAGAGACATTAGTAAATTGACACGGTTATCAGAAGAGAATTGTGTTGATTTTGTTGAAAAGAACAGAGAAATTATCGATTTTGTTTTCTCTGCTAACTTCAATTATCTTTATCCAGTTATAGATATTGTAAATCAGGTATTAAAGGATATTTTCGTATACCATGATATTCCTATTGGATTCTGGCGGCAACGTCTCAATGTAGACAGAGCTGACCTCATGAATCTGTTAAATATATTAAACCAAAGCTTAAACGGAAATATCACCTCCGAAGACTTCAAAGCACCTCTTTTAAGAAGATGGTTTGAGAAGGGGATTGACATTGAGGGATTAGCTACCAATTTAAGTCTAGATCCTCTTCAACTTCTTTATAGAGTTTTTAGGCTGAGCCAACTTTTTCAACTCCGACTTATCGCAGGTGAAACTTCTGACCCCTTTTTAGTTAAAGGAATAGAGCATTTTGAAATCTTTTGTCAAGTAGATACTTCTTCTTATACTGATCCAAGCCTTTATTTCGAATGTCAAAACTGTAGACGAATTATGTGTTCAAATTGTCGTTCTACAGGAAGCAAACACGAATGTCCTTTTTGTCAAAATATTTCTGCATTTATTATCGATCTTCCCCGATATTGTCCACATTGTAGAGTTACTTTTACCCATTCTTATAACCTAGAACAAGCGGAGGAATGCTATTTCTGTAAAAAAGGTCCATTAGAACTAGGATGGTATAAATACCCTTCTCTCACATCTCAAGCGTCGAAAATGGATCAAAAATTAACACAATTCCTTGAACACACCAAAGAAACGAAAATTCCTCTTCAACAAATAATTACTTTTCTAGGTTTATCTGATACAGACACTATAGCAATATTAGAGGATCACATCCTACATGGAAAGATCCAAGGTAGTATCAATATCCGTAATTTATCATTGCAATTGGCGATAGAAAAAGAAGGATTCCTTTGTGGTGTATGTGAAACTACTCGAAGTGATTTAGAAAGATATACTTGTAATGCTTGCGGGACTCATGTGTGTGATGACTGTTACAACGAAATGAGTTCAGTTGGAATGATATTTTGTCCTGATTGCGGTGAAAACTTGTTCCAGAGATCTGGATAGATATGGATAGATATAGATATATAAAGTAGCTATTCCTTTTGAGCCTTATATTGAGCAAGCTTCTGAGAATATTTATCTGTGATCTCCTTGTATTTTTCCTCAGAGAGTTTACCTGTAAGAAACATTTCATCTGCTTGTTCTAACATTTGCTCGTATTTCTTTACTTTTTCCGAGATATCATCAAATTTTCCACGTTCCTCGGCTAGTTCTCGTTGTCGATCCAAAACTTGCTTCTCAATCTCGTATGAAAGAAGTGTTTGATACTCTTCGGGCACTTTAAATCCGCCAATATCCAACCCAACCAGTTCTAATCCCCACCGAGAGGTTTCAGGTCCTAGTTCAGACCTCGTTTGGATTTCCAAGCTTCTTCGTTCTTTTAAAAGCTCAGGGATCGTGTATCGTGACATGATATGTTTCACTGCGGCAACAATCGTTTGTTTCACCCAATTTTTCAACTCTTCCCCGGTGTAATACTGTTTATGAGAAACTACATTCATGATAAAGTTCCGAGGGTTAACAACTCTCATTCGAGAAATACCGTAACATCCAACCATAATATTATCAGAGGTATAAATGCCTGGTGTTCCCCATTTAATAATAAACTCACGTTTAGTTACCCAAATGATTTCGCTGCCTGGACGTTTTGCTGCTTTATCTAGTTCATAAATTCCACTTCCAGCAACACCTACTAGTGATCCTGACTGTAATAATATGGCATTTTCAGGATCTTTAACAATAAAACCATCGTCCTTACGGAAACTATCTCGGTCTTCAGATCTTAAACGAAAAATCAATGAATCCGCTGATTCTGGGTCAAAATCAGAACTTAAAATTGTTTTTCCTTTGAATTTTTTTGTACCTATGTGCACAGTGTCACCAATTTTTCGGAACAATCCACCAAATTTTTCTACTTCTGCCATTAAATCCACCTACCAATCGCTGTCCCCATATAACCCTGGGAAATAATACTGGTCTCCTGTATCAAGTGAAGAAACCTTTCGTGCAATCTTTTGTTTAACTAAACTCTCAAGAACTCTTATTACACGCTGTTGATCCCACTTTGTTCCTAATACGACATCTTCAAGTGTTACATAACCCTTGCTTGTTGCTAGATCAAATACTTTCCTTGCATCTTTCCCTAATGTAACAGGTACAAACTCCACAATCTTTACTCCAGATCGTTTTGTGACGCCTTCAATAAGGGACTGTTTCTTGAGCTGTTTACAAGCATCCTCCAAATCTTTAATAGAGAATTGTACATCAGGTACCTGATCCTTTAAAGCTGTGTAAAGGTTGGCTAATGAAATGTAGCCTCCAGAACTAGCTCGGAGATTTTTACCATATTCAAGTATTAAATCTGCCAGTTGATCCTTAAATTTCCCTTTTCCAAATAATTTTGGTTTTTTTGTAGCATCCAAAGCTGATACAGTTAAAGCACGGCCTTCTTTTCGAAGAAGCTCCTGTTCAAGCTGTTGAATTCGAGAATCATATTTTTTCTGTAACCCTTTGATTCCTTCTGTCGAGACTGGAGCACCGTCAGCTAATTTTTGCTGGACTTGAACAACTTCAGTAAGTCGAGTGATGTGCTCACGAATTTCTCGAAGCTCTTCTCGAACATCTATACCCTCTTCTCCAAAATCGAGATTCTCAGCTAATCGCTTAGATTGATCTGCAATTCGTTCACAGAGAATAGAAGCAAGAAGCTGGGCAACTCTTATCTCTCCACTTGATTTAAGGTTTGACTTAACTTGATCAGAATGAAGGATGAAATCAGGAATAGACTCACTAGCATAACGGATCTCTTCAAATTTTGTATAAATCTTCACAGTAATATCTGAAACACTTCGAGCACTGACTGAAACACTACTGTTCAATTGAGTCAAGGCATTACTGGCCTTTAGAAAATATTCTTTCACGTGTACAACCACCATAATTAGAAAGGTTTAGGAATAAATATGTTTGTCTCATTTTCTAATCTAATTTAGATGAGTAAACTTTCCCATCTTTTTAAAGCTTTATGTTAGGGCGTTTTCTGTGGCCTATTTTGAGTTATTAACCTTCTCTGATAAATAATCCTTCACTATCAGAGTCAAAATGAAGAGTTATGAATCATTATAATTTTCTTCCCAACCCTACATATAACAGAAATCCACTATTATTATTCTATAGATGTAAAAATACTATTAGAGCCTTTGGGAACCTTTTGAGCCATTAAATAAGCTGCTTCAAAGTCCCGATAATAGTGACGGATTTCCTTTAAAATTTCGTACCCCAATGATTGATAAAGGCAGACTGCAGCTTTATTCGACACGCGAACTTCCAAGAAAAGTTCGTTTACTCCTTGATTAATCATGGCATTAATGGATTCCTTCAATAGTTTTGTCCCTATCCCTCTCCTTCGATATTCTGGTTGAATCGCAATACTTACTGTATGGCCCTTCTTAGCACGATGAAAAAAAGAATAATGACTTAACCCTGTCTCTATTCGAGCCATTGTATACCCAATTACTTTTCCATTCACCTCACATATAAGAAAGGAGGAGGGTAACTCTGCGTATATCGTCCTAAAAAACCTTTCTGGATAGTTTTCTGGTAAAGTTTGCCTATTAATCTCCATTACTTGATCTAAATCCTTCAATTCGAACCTTCGGATAATCAAAGTTGATTGCTCCGTCATAACAATCCCCTTTGTTTGGCAAGTTCTTTCATCTTTCGTCGATAATCAGCATACTTGTCATATGGAGAGAATTTGGGTGGATAAGCGCTATGAAAACTATCGCCACATTTTTCACAAATTTTTTTCGATTGATCGATTGTGTATCGACACTTACACTTTCTTAACAACCGCATTCGTATCCCTGACGTATGTTGAATTATCTGTCTTGTCTTTCAAAAGAATATTCTGCATCATATGTGTTGAAGAATTGGTTTGTCTCGTTCTGTAGATCCTTCCAAATCCCCTCTGCAGTTTTCCAATCCACACTTTCTATTACGAAACGATAATCTGGGGGGGAAACAATTTGAATTATTATCTTAGAACTCTTATATTTTTTATTAGAGGTTTTCTTAAAGGATTTAAAGAAATTTTTGAGAAGATCAACCCCATTGGAATTAAAGCATGTTATCTTCCCAAGTCCAGTTAGTTGAACTGTTGGAGGTCGAAGCTCTTTTACAGCTAATTGGTGAATCTCCTTTGCTGCTGCTTCAGGAATTCCGATTTCAATGAAATCCTCTGCGGTTCCTTCCCTAACCGATATCAACCCTTCATAGATAGAACTGAATTTTCCTAAAAGAATTTTCTCAACGTCATCAGCAGAAACATTTACGTTTTCACAAGCAACCGCCACGAGTCCGCGAGCACGATTTTCCTGTTTGAATTCATTAAGTTTCATTCGCCTTTGTGGTTCTGATACCCGTCTAATGGACATATCTATCTCACCGCGAGCAGTATCAACCCGCAGAATTTTTGATACTGCCCTTTGTCCTTCTCGAATGTGACTACGAATATTCCGTACCCATGTACGACTTAATTCCGAAATATGAACAAATCCTGACTCTAAACCAAGATTCTCATAATCGAAAATTTCGAAATATGCCCCATGGGGCGTTAATTTGGAACAAGTCCCAATTACTAATTCGCCAACTCTTGGAAAGTTAGATTCCATTCATTATCGCCTATCTTTAATCTAAAACCTCTATTACCTCTCCATATAATCTTATTTTCCCTCCACTGGGTTCCGCTAGTGTTTTACCACACACTCTACAAGTCACATGGGTTGTAGCATGTGAAAAAACTTCTTGAACGTTCCCACATTCACAAGCAACTTTCAGAAAATGACTCCGAGGTAGGGGTACATAACTTCTCTTCACATCTTTTCACCTGATTTAAGTATATCTTCCCTTGTTTCTATAGCTCTTGCCATGCCTTTAGCAATCAAAGCTTTTGCGTTCTCTAGTGGCAAACAAACAACATCGTACTTTATTAGCGGACCATACTGCTTATTGTCTAAACCAACGAAAGCTTCAACATTATCGAGAATCCTAATTATTAAATTCGCTGGAGAAGCTAATATATCATTATTAGCCTCGATTTGGCTGTGTTCTGCTTCTGTATCTTCAGGAAGATCCGTTTTTGGAGAAATTTCCTCAGTATTATAAAATATATCCTGAGGTTTCTCAATGCCAAGCGTTTCGATAGATTTTTGTATATTCTTGATTAATAATCGTTCACCCCAAGTAAGAACCCCCTCATCGATAGAAACATTATTAATTACCGAATCCATTATTTTTTTTAACCTTAGCTTGGTGAGATCCTTTCTAAGAAATTCCATTCTTTCGATTATCGTATCTGATAGTTCTGCCCATTCTAAATTCTGTGATTTTCTATAAAGTTTTGCTAATTTCCCGTCCATAGAAATATAGAAATCAGCAGGGATCTTTTGAAGTGATGTGCTGGCCCTTTCTTCCAACCATAACTCATATAATCCCTTATAATCCAAATTCTCGCCTCTTCGATATTTACAAGTCCATGGTTTGCACTGGTAGTCAATTTGTTTAGATAAGCGTAAAACATCCATCAATAAAAACCTATAGCTTCCAAAGAAATTCGGTTACCCTTGATAGCCAGATTTCTAATTTTCGCTTTTATCGTCCCGAAAGACCAACATTTGCTAGGAGTAGAGATGAAAAATAAGGATAGTGTGGAAACATCAATTATTAGGGCACATCTCCTTTTATGATGGAGCCATTGGTGAAACACGAATTATAGATACAAGAAATCATTTTCATTTATGTAACCAATCATTCGGGCCCTCTCTTTCAAAAGTAATCGAATTCTGAAAGGATATGAGAAATCCTTTTCTGTATTCTTCAACAATTTTCCTCTTCATCTGCTTTACAAACAGCACCTCAAACCAATCAAGAATTAGCCAGGCAAGGACAATTATTCCACCCAAGAGAATTACTTCGGAAATAGTTTTTACAAAATAGACAATTGAATCAGGATTTTCCAGGGGAAATGAAGTAAGGATAGCGACTATTAAACTTACAACAGTGATTGGAATGGTAATATTCCTTATTTGTTTATGCTTGTTTTTCAGTTTCATCAGCTCGGTTTGGAGATCAGGGAGACAATAATCCTATCACTACTTTGTTACTATAGATCCTCCCAGTCCTCAAAATCTTCCAAATTATTATCGAAGAGAGGAAAGACTGAATTCATCATAAATTGGGAAACTGGTGTTAATACTCAGAAGATAGAAGGTCTAACGACTGGTCTTCTCGATGGAATCGTAACCATTAAGAATAGTAACACTTATCTTGGTGAATTTATCGTAGAAATGGTGGGTTCAAATAAAGGCCAATTATTAAAAGATTCTATGAAAAACCCTATGTCTAATGTTATAGGTGACATGTTACGTATTGCGTGTTATAGAGCTCTTGGAAAACCGGGAATGATAACGTATGTCCATTATGACAACTCCGGTAATTTGAACTATAGTATAATTGCTTTTAATAAACGAGTCGGAAAAGTGTTGAGGGAAGCTGGAGCTTACTTGGCAGTTGATATTAATCGTCCTCAAGTTAGGAGATTATACCAAGAGAGCCATGAGCAAGTAATAAAACAGTTTGAAAAAGTATTCAAAATTATGCCGAATTTAGATCCAAATGCTGATCTACTGAGATATGCAGTAAGTGAAGGAGATGAAATATACATTTATGATCAATTTTTAAAATTGATTAGTATCATTCTCGAAAATGAAGACTAAAGGAACTAAAAAGAAGTGGAAAAGCCACTGGCGCGAATTTCATGAAAACTCTCGCAAGAGTGTTTCATTTTGAACGCGCGACATCCTCCTTTGTGTTCCTCATCCAATTGTGGTGTGAGAAATACCAAGGAGGCGCTATAACCGAGCTGCTCTATTTGATAGACGCCATAATTTTCAGCCATCTGATCAAAAACTAAGCCACAGTGGCTTATTGAGAAGAACTTTGATAAAAAGTTACTAGAACCTCAATATAAGTCATTTTCGCTTGTTTTCTGTCTTATTTATCATCTTTTCTGATTCTTTGAGTTCTCTACAAAATGGATCGGAAACAATGTTTAATTTTCAAATAATAGAAAATGGTTAAGATTTCTCTCTTCTTAACTTTATATTGATTGAGTCTTAATTTTGGAGTAGATTAATGTAATCCAGAATGCTTCAAACTCATCTCTCGTTAAAATCCAGCTATCTTCTAATTTTCCTTTGAAATTATCTGAAAATTCTTTTTGAAATTCTTTCCAGAGTTCATACTCTATACTTTTTGTTCCATATGATTTAATGGTCTTATGAAAAACAGCATCAAGGGTATCTCGAGTCAGAAATTCTTTACGGGTAGAAGGTATCGCCGCGCCCTTTTTCAGAATATCGTGAAATATCATATTTGAAATATTTAAACTGATCACGATTCTTCAAATAAGGCTAATTTGGAATATAATCCAAATTTTTATTTAATGGAAAGAAAATTCTCCGAGCAGTCTGAAAAAGAAAACCATCAAATCAACTAATCTCGAAGCTTAGCACGGTTATTGGAGAAGAAGTCTATTCTACCCCAACCAGAGCGCCTCCTTGGTAAGGAGGTTGCCGAGGGTTCAAAATTAGGAGAATATATATATACCGTTTTTAAAGCAGTGAAATACCTATTAACACCCTTTTTATAAAGAATTTAATTTTTTTTCTCACTCAAACTGATTAAATTTTCCATCAATATTTAACAAGCTAAGTGTTACTATCCCCCCTTTTTGATTAAATCATCTATCAAACCAAGAAATTTATCTATACTCTTTTACAAAAACCCACGACATCCTCCTCTTTGTTTCTCTTTTTAAATCGAAAAATACCAAGGAAGCACTATAACCTAGCTGCTTTGTCTGGTAGACGCTATAAATCTACGCCATCTAACCAACATCTAAGCCACAATGGCTTTTCAGACGGGTCTTTGCCACAAGTCGCTCAAGAAGGTTTAGATATATATATTATTATGCAATCCCTAGAGGATTATTCTAATAGCTATGCTAATTAATATTCTAGCTATTCGCTTGAGATTAATGTTATTTCAAAATTCTTGAAACTATACTAATCAAAATATCCTCATCTTATTTGCCAATAAAAAGCCAATATACATCACTTGGACAATGATTTGAAACTAGAAAGGAAAAGGTTAGACAAGAAATGTCTATACTAGAATTGGATATCATACTCTTAATTCTTGCTTTTTTTCTACTGATCATAGGTTCTTGGCAAGACCTTAAGACTCGAGAGGTGATTGATTTAATTTGGATAATTATGATCGGGGGAGGTATCTTGATCCATTCTATACAAATTATCCTTCAAATTTTTGCCGATAAAACACCCACTGAATATATTTCAGTTTGGATTCTAAATATCCTTCTCGCTATCATTATATCTCTTTTTTTAACCTTTTCAGGATTAGGAGGAGAGGCTGATAGAATTGCTTTCGTTGCTATCGCAGTTATTTCTCCAGTTTCTGAGAATATTCCACTTGTTATTTTTCCTGACCCCCGTTACGAAATTCTTATTTCAATTACTCCGAGAATCCTTGGTACCTTCTTTAACGCTTACTTGATTGTATTTCCCATTCCTTTCTTGATTTTCAGTTATAACCTTATCAATCAGCGTTTTCATCCCGATTTCTATACTCTCTCAAACGAATCAAAGTGGATCCGTTTCATAATCCGTTTTATTGGATATCCTCGCCTTGTTCAGAACTTACATAAGGAATTAGAACAAAAGCCATGGCATTTTGACTTTTTAGAAGAATTCAACGAGGAAACTGGTTGGCGGATAATTTTCAGGGCACGTCTTGATACCCCAGAGGCCGATCTTACACGAAAAAAGGAATCTATCTCTCAGATTCAAGCCAAAAAGAAAAAATCTGTTTGGGTCCAACCATCCCTCCCGTTTATTTTCATTATAATGGTTGGATATTTAATAGATTTACTTGTTGGAAATTTAATATTTTTATTCATGGTTCTTTTAGTATTTTAGGGTGAAGGATACTGATGTGTTTTTTTGTTCTCTTTAACAAAGATCCTTAAAAAATTAAATTCTCAGGGAAGCCCTTTTTAGATTGAAACATGATTTCAATTCATTACCAAAAATGTATTATTCTATTAACCTCAGAGTTCCGATGAGCTAAATTTATTAATAATCAATATAATCCTCGAATCGAGGAGAAGAAAAAGACCTTAAACTGGAAATATTAGCAAAGAGACAACTAGGGTGATGATGATTGATAGATCCTAGAAGATTTGACACTGTACTTAGTAAAATTATCAAAAGTGAACCCGGAATCAAGAAAGTAATCCTTGTTGATCGAAC
>JAEOTY010000110.1 GCA_016839625.1 Candidatus Hodarchaeota archaeon | reverse complement strand
GTAAACACAACATCCAAGTAGATTCGTTTCCAAAGTGATGCTTTTTGGGAACCTTCTTCTTTCATCCCCTCCATGATGTCTTGGTTCTTAATTAAGCGCCGTGCTGGCAGATAGGCTGAAATTATAGCGAGAACCACTCCAGAGACTACGATGAATAAAACATTCGTGAAATTCATTGAAGAAAATGTGAAATCAAAATCAACCAAAGATGAATCGATTGTAAGAAACTGAGGGATCCATAACATGACTTGTGCTACTAAATTTCCACACAGAATCCCAAGAAAAGTAGTCAATATTGCAATTACTAACACCTCTGATAAGATCATACTCAGTAGCTGACGGGAAGAAGCACCCCGACTTTGCAATGTAGTGATTTCAACACTTCTCATCTCCATCGATGATTCGACAGCATATTTTTGGAGATATAATGCTAGAATGATTGCTGGAAGTGATAGAAATAGTAAAAACATCTGAAAAACCAACATGACAATTCGAAGTACTAAAACTGACATTCCAATATTATCCTGAGCATAAACCTGACCACCAAATTTAAGTAAAACTTGATTAGAGAATGCATAAGTTTTTCCACCAGCTGCATCAGGATTAGAGGGGAGAAGCGAGTGATTGAATTTGACATGGAGTTGTTCATTATAATCATACGCCTGAAGAGCTCCCCATCGCTGAAAAAGGGTATCCCGCCATTCAGTGAGATTCCAAATCGGTAACATGATCATTCCTGCCTCTTTATTGAACATGGACAACCCAAGAAAACCAGAGCTATCTTCAATGTGATATATGCCTGCAATACGGCATGTTTGTGTATAATTCTTAGTAGAACCCGTTAAGTTCAAGAAATCGGGGCCACTCTTTGTGATATTAACAGTGTCATTTACTACAAGGTCTAGCTTCAAAGCATTTCGATCGTCAATTAATATCGGCAGATTTTCCGTTGAAAAGGAAATCGAATCATTAAAAATCCCTTCAGTTATGGTTAAAGCCTTAAACGTTTCCAAATAGGATGCTTCAATTCCCATAAACCCAGTTGTAAGCTCGACACCGCTTTTTGATTTGATAAAGACCTTTTTTGTCAAGCTTACGTAATATTCTGACGCACTAACTAGAGATTGGTTCTCTAACCAGCCATCAATCTCAGTTACATTATAGGTAACCTCAGGGAGCTCAATCCCAAAACCAAACGCGGATAAGTCAAATGAACTGACAGTCATGTCTACTTCTATATCTTCGAGAGCCTCATTAAGGAACTTAATAGCTGCTGTTTCATTATAGAAAATAATCGCAGAAATAATTGTCACAGCTAAGAAAATTCCAAAAATATTCTGAAGAGTCCGCTTCTTATTTCTTAAAAGTGATTTGATCGCATACGGGAGAGAGAGCATCCTTTACACCAGTCATATCGAAGATTGTTCTTTGAATTTAATTACTAAGAATTGTATTTAAACTTCAACTTCTCGGTATTCAAACAATTATTTTATGTTCTAATGATTCCTTCTTGATTTTTAGTTACAAAAAGTGATTTAGAAGGATAACAGTGACCAATGTGCTCTGATTTTTGACTTTAATCTTCTATAATGCCTCAAAGAAGAAGGAGAATTAGTGAAATTAACACTCCACCCAGTAAAAACCAATCGTTAATCCGCATTTTTAATGGGTACAAAACCGTTTTTGGTGTTTGAATACTCCAATTTCGGGCATACAGAGCCTCTGCAAAGAGTGCAGCCTTGTCTTGGGTCATCACTAGTAATGGAATACTTAAACTAGATAAGTAACGCATTTTCTGAAAAATTCCACCATCTAAAGGAATCCCACGTGATACTTGGAGCTGATAAATCCTTTGACTTTCTTCCTGAAACATGGGTAAGAAACGATAGGATAGACTCACTTGCCAAGCTAACCTGTACGGAACACGGAATGCCCATAATGCTCTAGCAAGATCATCAGGATTTACTTGCTTTAAAAACCAGTTAAAAAGCCAGGATAAACCCCAAAACCGAAAAATCATCAACCAAATATGCTGAAACTCCTGAGAAATGAATAGCCAATTCAAAATAAAGATCAAGACAGTGGGTACAAACAGTAAGAGCCAGATTCGTAGGATTTGACGCAATGAAGTCAAACGAAAATACCAACACACGAAAAATAAGATGAATACAAGCTGAAACAAGAGATGAGAAGACAACAAGATTATGAGAAAAAAAGTAACCAGTCCAATCAAAGAGACACGTGGGTCAGGTTGCATGTTATTTTTCCCCCAAAATATTCGAAATCATGGTAAATTTGTTTTCAAAATCCTTTTCAGCCACATATGATTTAAGAAGATCAGGGTGAGAACCTTCTCTCTCTAATCTTTGAATAAATGGATAAATCTCTGGAATTTCAAAAAAATTCCACTTTTTCTTCTTTTGCGTATTAATTATATCGACAGGAGTTCCAATGAATTGGATCGAGCCATCAATCAAAATGATCAACCGATCACAAAGAGCCAACTGAAATTCAATATCATGAGAAACAATCATAACTCCTTTCCCTTCTGTTTTCATCTTTCTTAAAATTTTGGACAAGAAAATAAGAGCTTCTTGATCAGCATTGGCCGTAGGTTCATCAAGAAGGAAAAAAGTTGCTGGAACAGCCATCGCAATGGCCATGGCTAACCGCCGTTGCTCTCCACCCGATAAAGTGTATGGATGGTGATCACGAAGCATATTCAGACCAAATTGTGTTATCAAGCTCTCTAACAGATGTATCTGTTGAGATTTATCTTCTTCATGTAAGGTTAACGTTGTACGTAATTCCTTTTCGACTGTCGAGGCAAAAAACTGTTGCCGTGTAAACTGAAATGTAACAATTATCTGTCCTGCAAGTCGACTGGTCACTTGTTTTGTGATATCTTGGTTATTGAGAAGAACTTCACCAGATTGAGGTCGAAGTAAGCCATTGGCTATTCTCAGAAGGGTAGATTTTCCAGCACCATTTGGGCCAAGAATCCCCACAATTTCATTTGAACAGAGTTCAAGATCAATTTGTTTGAGAACTGGTTGTGTGTCAATATAAGCAAAGGAAATGTTTGAGAATTCCAGACTAGCCATCTTTCTACCTCCCAATCAGTTGAAAGAGTTCCTCTTCAGTCTCAAAATCAGGGATCAGTTTGCTTTCTTTACATAAATTCACACCTAAATGAAACAGCTCTGGCACACGAAGCTTATCCTTAATGATTGAGAAATTAGAAGTTAAAAAACCTTGTTTAGTGGTCTGTAATAAAACCTCTCCATCATCTAAGACAATAACTTCATCAACAAGAGGCAATACGT
>JAEOTY010000109.1 GCA_016839625.1 Candidatus Hodarchaeota archaeon | reverse complement strand
CAGTCTTTAATATACCACGTAAACTTCTAACATTCTCTACTACTGGTTTTATAAGAACTCCGTCCTCAGACTTAACAAAAAATACTTTTTTCCCAGGTTTTAGATTTAATTCATCACGTAATTTTCTGGGTATAGTTATCTGACCTTTTTTTGATATTGTACTTTCGTCTGACAAAAATTCCACCTGTATGAATTCTAGTATTACAAATTTATAAATCTATTGATAATGATTTAATCGTTTAAAGTTTTGATTAAAGTGGAGAATCGTCCTGTAGTATTTTATTTTTTCATGGTTATTGCGACCATTGGTTGGGGTATGAGCTGGCCAATCGGGAAAATACTAGTAGACATCGCACCACCCTTAACGATTGGTTTTTTTAGGTTTCTTATAGCATTCTGTTGTTTTTTTCCAGTTCTTCTCTGGAAATACTCACCAACGCAGTATTCTAGACGCTCGTTAAGAGATTTCTTTTTTTTAGGTTTAACTGGAGCATTTGGGTATGGGATTTTCTTCTTAATTGGGTTGCAATTTACCACAGCTGCCCAAGGAGCAATTATTGCAGGGATCAACCCAGCGATAGTGAGTCTACTTGCCCATTTCTTTTTTTAAGAAAAACTCAAACGGAATTGGCAGTATTTGGGATTTGGGGTAAGCTTTTTGGGGATAATTTTTGTGATAGGGATTCAATCCTTGTTGGATTTTCGGATAGAATATCTTATTGGAAACTTATTGGTACTCGGTGCCATGGGGTGTTGGGGTTTATACACCAGCATTAGTAAAAAGACCATGAAGGATAATCACACAGCATTCGAAACAACCGCGGGAGGGGTGTTTATGGGAATGATTCTATTTGGGATAGGGTCAATATTTGAGGAGTTTTGGCTACTTCCAGGACTGACTTCCATGACATTCTGGATCGGGGTTTTGGTTCTCGGAGTCTTTGCAACATTCATGAGTTTTACGTTATACTTTGTGTCTGTGGATTCAATTGGTCCCACGAGGGCAGCTATCTTTATCAATCTCGTCCCCATTTTCGGGACTCTATTTTCTGTGGTCTTACTTCAAGAAAAAATTTTGTGGACTTTCGGAATTGGGCATATTCTTATTCGTCTTTGGATTATTCTTATTATTCGTAAACAGACGCAATAAATCAGTATAAGTATGGTTTGTTTCCACCTCGTAAAGTGATATTGGTACAAAATGAAAGTATTAAAGAAGATCCTGATACTTTTATCACACTATTGATTTTGACAGACCACACAGAAGATAAGATGTAACTCCAATTTTGAATCTAACTGTTCCACGAAATTTGGGTAATTAGTGTGAAAAGAGAATTCAAGAGTAAGAATACTGACAAATCGGTAGTCTTTGTCCAGACGAATCAAAGGCTCCTACAGGCGATGGAAGACATCCAACAATATGACACCATCGGAGTGGATCTGGAAGCGAATTCTTTCTATCGGTATTATGAACAGATCTGTCTGGTGCAATTTGCCACTCCGAGTAAGATCTATCTTGTTGATACGCTCGCAGATGTAGATCATTCCTTACTCAAACCAGTTTTTGAAAATTCCTCTATTGAGAAGATCTTCCACGACCCAGTGTCGTACGACATCGGGATTCTAAAGCAAAAATTTTCAATTTATCCAGTCAATATTTTTGATACCCAATTAGCGGCCCGACTTATCGGAATAAGACGGTTGGGCCTCGACTTTCTGTTAGACAAGTACTTTGGAGTAAAAATTACAAAGAAGTTCAAGAAGGCCGATTGGGGAAAACGACCTCTGCCTAAAGAGTGGTTAGTGTATGCAGCCAATGATGTCCGCTACCTGATTGAATTAAAAGCCTTACTATTGGAAGAATTGGATTCTGTTGGGGTATTTCGAGACAAGTGTAAACAGATGGAAAAGATTGTCCGCAAAACTAAAGTCTTCAACCCTGAAAAATATCTAAATTTGCGTGGCGCACGAAACCTCTCAGAACAGCAGCGAAAGATTCTCAAGAACCTTTATGTCTGGCGAGAGAGAGAAGCCCGAAAAAGGGGTCGGCCTCCGTTCATGGTTCTTCAACCTTCAACATTAGTGGCTCTAGCGGAAAAGGAGGTCTTCACCATTGACGATGTGAAACCTTTCCTTGGAAAGAAACGTGGGAAAAATCAGAATTTGTGTCAAGCAATCTTTGATGTCATACAGTCAGCAAAGAATGATGAATAGGTATCTTGACAATAATGCTATCTGTCTTGTTTCATCTAACGATTTTAGCACTCAAATAAGACTAATTTGTGACCAATTACCAATTATGAGATTATTTTCGATTTTCTCAGAAAAAGATTCTAATCCTTCTGTGTGTTATTGATTATCATGAGAAAGCATCAATTTTATTTGTTTTTTGCATTAGTGTTATTCGCATCAAGTGGCAATTTAATTTTTGTCGTAGAAGCATCAGTTCATTTGCCCCCGAAGCTGGTCAAATCTCCTAGCGATTATGTTTATGAATTGGGAACCACAGGCCATAAACTAGTTTGGCAATTCGAAGCACATGAGTCTGCAGATGACCCTTCCACTTTCAATATTACTGTGGATGGTAATCTTACTTTAGGTAAGGTAGGGTGGCAAGATAGAGTCGATATTATTTATGATGTAGATGGATTGGATCTTGGTGTACACAGCGTTATCATCATTGTTAGTGATACGGGTGTTGATAGTGGAGCAGCTGCTCCTGCTGAAGATGAGGTCATTGTTACTGTAGGAGAAGAAATTGTTACAAGTGACCTGACCTCATTGAGTGAACAATCTGCCAGTTCTTCAGGACAAAGTAGGTCAACTGATTTTCCATTAGTAATGGCATTCGTAGCGCTAGTCTTTCTGGGTATAGTTATCAAGAAGAGAAAGATTCGTTAAGACTGGTTGAGAAGTAATAAAATTAGTCAAAAGCTAATCCTGAACATTTCGGATTCAGTTGAATGGAAAATTGCTAAACGCTGGGGGCGGTTGTAGCATTTTTTTATCATATAGTATTTATAGTAGTGAAATAACGTCATACAGTCATGCGAAATACAAAAATCCTTATTTTCTGTTTAATAATTCCTTTTCTGACTCTAACTATTGATTCCATCCATCATCCCACTGATGTAGCTTATCCGATAGTTGCAGCTACGAATTATCTAAACACAAGTATACCATCGTCTAGTGATGAATATCCTGACGGAGCTGAAGAATTTAATAAGACACTTGAAGACCAAGAAAACTTCTTGGCGGAGGATTATGATGTAACAAGTGCAGATAGTGTTCAAGTTTTTTTTATGATTGATCAGTCTTCTGTAGATTTAATAATATTTTTCCATGGAGCGGAATATGAAATGAGGGAGGATGGACTATCACCGCGTTCTTCAGCTTATAATAAGACTTTTGGGTTCAGAGGCTTCTCTGGAAGGGTCCAATTCGCATTTTCTAATCCAGGGTTGACTCCTGGTGGCGATAGTATCCATATCTTTGGTTTTACTCGATTAATTCCAAATGGAAGACAAGAAGCAGATCAAATCATATCTGTACCTGAGTATAAACCTTTTTTTGAAGGTTGGATAGTGGTGATTGGTGCTGCAGTTCTGGTTTCTGTTCGTAAATACAACAAAAAACGTAGGTAAGCACTACTCCTTCCATATGTTCGACAAATCCCCAAGGCTTTCATAATGTCTTTTTTTTTCGCATTAAAAAATGACAGTATCTAATCATAATCGAACATCAAATGACAGTAATCGATAATAAAACAAGTGAATTATGGAAACAGTATCATTCAGCATTGGAGAATTATCAAGAATTTTGCGATTTAGAGGATATTATTGCAGAATTTAGAAATATTGTCACTTCTACAGATCCAGTTCCTCCAATCGATTTACTGACAGAAGTTGCCAAACGTTTTCAGAAGCTAAAACAGGTTGATGATGCGAAAAAAGCTTTTGGAAGAATTCTGCAAATCGATAACAACCATAGAGATACCTGGAAGAATTTGTCGTCGTTTTATTTCAAAATAAAAGATATTCGCAAAGCTGAGTTCTGTTTACAAAAATATTATTCATTTACAGGTGGGAATGCTCATTTACAGAAAGCTACTGAACTTAGACTTGCTAGTTCAGGTCGATTAAAATCCTTACCAACAAACCAAGAATTAGGCCTTCAAAATGGAATAAAGATTCAAAAATCTGCTCCTAAAAGTATAATGAGTCTATCTGATTTTGTTTCTCGCTATAAACTCCCTGCACAGAGTCTTCCTTCTTCTCTTCAAGCAATTATTCAATTCGCTCAGCATCAGGTTGTTGATTACCGATTATTCGAAAAACAGGACGGACAGATCGGATCAAGTGTTGATATCTTAGAAGATCCAAACCTTGTTGAATTCCTGAAAAAAAAATCAATTACTCATCTTTTCAAGTTTCAAGAAGAGGCGATATCAGCAATACAAAATGACCGAGATGTATGCATTGTAGCACCAACAGGAAATGGGAAGACAGAAGCATTTCTCCTACCTTCTCTGTTAAAAGTTCGTCAATTCATTGGATACGGGGTTCAACTTCTTCTTGTTTACCCAATGAAAGCATTAGCGAAAGATCAACTACGTAAAATTGAGGAGTTTACAGATATTCTTGGGTTATCAGTTAAAGTGTTTGATGGTGATACTAGTCACTATCAGCGCAAGAAAATCTTTGCGGATCCACCTGAAATTCTTATTACCAATCCTGATATCCTTCACTATCATCTAGGAATTGGTAAGAAGGCCAGTCATTTCCAGGATTTGTTAGCAGGTCTAAAAATTGTTATTCTAGATGAGATCCACTCTTATTCTGGAACATTTGGTTCGAACATGTACTTCATTCTCCGTCGCCTTGAACGGGTGATTGACCAGAAACTTCAGTTTATTGGTGCCTCGGCTACTGTTGCTAACGCACAAACATTTGTCACCAAACTCCTGAATCGGCCAGTGAGTGTGATTGAGTGTAAAGATGGAAAACGTGGACGATTGCATTTCTTAATGATCGCTCCTTTCTCAGGAATGTCAACTTTGGATAGTATGACTAATTTGATCAATAGCATTAAAAATAAGGGAAAGTCATTGGTTTTTCAAGACTCTCACCGGGGTGTGGAAATTCTATATCAAAAGCTGGGAGGAGCCGCCAAAAGAGTTGGAATTCATCGTGCAGGGCTAGATAAGAAGATACGAGAACAAGTTGAGTCTAATTTCCGGGAAGGTTTAATTGATCTATTGATTGCTACTCCGACTCTAGAACTAGGAATCGATATTGGAGACTTAGACATCGTGATCACACCTCCGATAGCTGTTAATCGAGCTATGCAAAGGATCGGCAGAGCAGGGCGGAAAGGGCAAGAAGCGATAGCAATTATCCACTTAAATGCTGAGGATCCGATATCCAACTATTATTTCAACCATCCTGAACGATATTATCAGGACTTAGAGGAGGTATTTTTCGATCCTGAGAATCCCAATGTGATGGATAATCAACTGTTATGCACTTCACTCGATTCTCCTATCGATGTGAATGAATTTCCTGAATATGCGAAAGCCCTCAGTAGGTTGGTGTCTCAAAAACTGCTTCATCAAGTGGATAATTCTGTTTTAATGCCTACTAATGAAGGTCAGGAACACGCTCGAAGATTTTCAATTCGTGGAAGGAATCATGAAGTCCTGATCAAAATTCGGGGAGGCCGCAAAATTGGTAGGCGAGCTATGCCCCTTGCTATGTTAGAATTATATCCAGGCGCTTTTTATTATGCTGGGGGTACACGTTATCGTGTTGCAAGTTTTTATTTCAGTGGTACACGTGGTGTTGCCGAACTTGTTAAACCTAAAAGTGTTTGGGGACAGACTTTTCCACTCTCATCTCTGAAACCTGAGATTCTAGAAATTCATTCTCGGAAGAAAATTTTCGGAATAGAAGTTGCCTACATTGAAACCAAAGTTCTACAGATGGTTTTCGGTTATACTCTAGAATCCCCTAATGGGACTTCTATTAATAAACTCCGTGATCCTCTTTACTACTCCTCTCGTTCCAAGGGACTCCTTTTCCGAGCACCACCCCTTCCTACGGATATTGTTGTGGTCGATCGTTCTACCTACATTGCCTCTTTACATGCTTTGGTTCATGTCATCCTTCATGCAAGTCTTCCATTCATTGGAGGTCAGCTCAATGAGATTGGAGGATTAGCTTTAATGCCCCAGGGATATATACTTCTTTTTGACCAAGCAAATGGCTCAGGGGTTTGTGCTATGCTTTTGGATCAACTCCAAGATTTATTCAAACGTGCTTACGATATTCTAGAATGTGATTGTAAAGATCCACAGGGGTGTCCTAGATGTACATTTTTGCCACGCTGTAGCCATAATAACACTAAATTGGATAAATTTGGTGCACATTCCCTTCTTTCATCTATTTTAAGCGGATTAGAAGTTCAAATAGGTGACAACTACAATCAATTTGCACAGACTTTTCACTAAAGAATTACTTCAGCCTAAAGGTTAGGGATCTTTTCACTAGATAACTGATTTCATTCTTCTTTCCAATTATCGATCACTCTTTCCTGATTTTTAGACTCCTTTTATCTTCTTTTAGCTTGTTCAGCTGCTAATAAAAGCGCTTTCATTGCACATTCTTGCGCCTTTACTTTGTTACCTAGATGTCCATATGTTTGTGCCATATTCATCCAGATTAATCCATCATTTGGATTAAATTTTAGCGCGTTTTGGAAGCATTCAAGAGCATCCTTATGTTTTCTTTTTTTTCCATAAGTAACCCCCATATTAATCCAAGCGGAATATTTTCTTGGATTTATCTCTAAAGTTTTCTTATAATATTTTATTGCGTCTTTCCACTTCCCGATACTGTCATAGGTATAACCCATATTTTCCCATGCTTTGTCATAATCTGGTTTAAACTTTACTGCCTTTTTGTAGCAATCTAACGACTTTTTAATGTTCTTTTCATCAAAATAAGCATTACCTAAGCTAAACCATGTATCTGGTCTATCTTTGATGCTTAAAGCTTTTTCATAGGCCTGAATCGCCCTTTCATTATCTTTAAGATGTCGGTATATCACCCCTAAATGTGTCCAACTTTCATCACTATTGGGATTTTCATTTGTTGCTTTAATTCCGTAATTAAGTGCTAGTTTCAAATTATTTAAACTTAAATATACAGTAGCTAACCCGTTTAAAGCAACAACAGATTTTGAATTAATTTTTAGAGATCTCTGGTAACAACTAATTGCGTTTTTTAGGTCTCCCATTTCTTCGTAAGCGAACCCTAAATTCCCCCAAGCCTGATAAAGCTGAGGATTAAGATTGACTGCCTTTTTGAGATACTTTTCTGCCTCAGGAAAATTCTTAAGATTTCCATAGATTGTACCAATCTCATACCAATACTCTGAATTAGGATTGAGTTTTACTGCCTCTTTAAATGCATTTATAGCCTCATAAGGTTTTCCAATTTCTCTATAAGATACAGCTAGGACCTTCCACGCTTGTTCTGTACCTGGATCAATTTTAATTGCGGTTTTTGCGGCAGAAATTGCTTCAGATTCCTTTTTCATTCTTCCATAAATTACGCTGATGTTAGTCCAAGCCATAGGAATATTTGGATTTATTTCAGTAGCTTTTTGAAAACATTCAATCGCTTGATTCAAATTTCCCTGATCTGCAAAATCGGCTCCTCGATGAACATATTGTTCATAGTCTTCACTAGGAGTGTCAAAAGATCCTGGAATTGTGTCATAAGATCCTGGAATTGTGTCAATAGGATAATCGACTAAATCCTTAATTAGTTCGTATGTTTGGAAGTCCCAGATTTTGATTTCACCATTAGCACCCCCTGCTGCAATATATTTAGAATCATCTGATACGCTTATACTTGTTACAATGTTTAATGGTTCATATAACTTTTTGGTTGCTTTTTCAAAGCTATAAATATGAATAGAAGAATTATCAGTTCCATAAAGAATGTAATTATTAGAATGTGCTGTACTAAAGATCTTAACTTGGTTTTGCTGACTAATTACTTTTCTATGAGAATGATTGATTCCACCTTGATTAAATGGAAATGCAGAAATGTGTCCATTCCTGTATAAAACAACAATCCATTTGTTATCTTTAGTGAAACTTACTTTCATAACAGATTCATTCATAAGTTTAATACTGTCAACTAGCTCTGCGTTCCTCAAATTCCATAATCTTACAAATCCATCTGAATAACCAGAAATCAAGTGGATATTATCCTTTGAAATACTTAGACATATTACTGGGTTGGTTCTCCCTTGAATTTGATTAGTCATTGCTAATAAAGGATTTGATAGATATAATTCATGCAAATTAAAAATTCTGTCGCCTTTTTCAAAGTCCCAAACCGCTACTACACCTTCTGCTCCTCCAGAAACAAAGATATTCCCCTCATTGGAAATATCTAAACATACTACTTGTCCAGTATGACCACAAGGTTTTGATAACACTTGATGTCCTGTTTGGGTATTCCAGATTCTTATGGTATTGTCATCACTTGCAGTTATGAGGTTTTCTCCGTCAGGTGTAATGGAGATCGCGGTAACTTTCATTTTGTGCCCGTTGATTTCTCTTACCATTTCACCTGTCTTGATGTTCCAAATTTCAACCATTCCATCCCATCTACCTGAAATCAGAGTGTTAGAATCATTTGGTAAGAATGCAAGACTACTTGAAGGTTTAACAGGCATTTGCTTTATCCCTGCTATACTTTGTAAAATTTTATCGTCTTTTGACAATGTTCTCTGAAAAATTTTTCCTCCTCCTTCCTCTGTAGGCTCAGTTACACTTTCAGAAGCTGATCCGTCGTTGTGAATAGCAATAACTCGTTCCCTAACTAAATCATAGTAATATATTGGATCTCCATAGGTAGTTTCTATCAAATCAAAAATTGTTTTTGCTTCTTCTTTCTTCTCCTCCTTTAATTCTTTTGTTTCTTCTTTTTTCATTTTAGTTATAGGAACATGTTCATCTGTACGAACAGGTACAGGTGCTTCTTTTACTATTGGAGGTTGAGTTTTTTGTTTTTCCTTTATTAATTCTGTTAGTTCTCTTTCAATGGTTTCTTTTTTTATCCAGTTTGGAGGTGCAACATCCAATGCTTCGGTGAAAGCTTTTTCTGCTTCATAATACCTTTCGAATTTTTTTAGTAAAAATCCTAAACTAATCCAAGTTTCCATTAATTGAGGATTATGTTCTACAGCGTTCCAATAGGCATCAATAGCCTCGGAAAAGGAACCTTTTTGTTCTAGAAGTTTACCTAAGAAGGACCAACATTTGGCACAGGAGGAATTATATTCTAAAGCTTCCCTGATAATTTTCTCTGCCTCCTCTAATCGTTCTTGATTTTTCAATAAAGTGGCTAAATTTACCCTTATATACACATTATTTGGATTGTATTTAACTACTTTTAAGTATGCTTCTTCCGCTTCTTTAAATTCCTCCTTCGCTGTGAATATTTCACCGAGTTTTATCCAAGCTTCGATGTTATTTGGTTGGATTTCTAAGATCTCTTTGAATGCCTTTTTAGCCTCATCAAACATTGATTGTGAATAATAAATCTCACCCAGGTTCATCCAAGCTCGTACATCTTTATGATCTTCCTTTATTACATTATTGAAAGCCTGAATGGATTCTGTAAATCGTTCTTGGGTTTGGAATATTTCTCCCAAAAGAAACCACCCAGTAGAAATTTTTGGATCTATTTTAACTGCTTTTAAAAGAATTTTTTCAGCTTCTTTCATTTTTTCTTGCTTAAAAAGAATTTTTCCTAGATCTATCAAAAGATCAGTATTACTAGGAGCGGTATCTGCTAAGATTTTAAGTGATTCCTCTGCGAGCTCACTCTCACCATCTTTTATCGCTTGAGATGCGAAATATTCAAACTCCTCGACGACTTGTTTAGTAATAGTTTTAATTTTTTTTAATTCAATAAATGCCTCTCTTAAATTTCCATTTTCCCTGAATAACTTGCCTAATTGAAGCGAGGCATAATCGACTTTACTTTTCTTTGTGGATGCAGTTCGGAATGCACGGATCGCTTCGACAGACTTCTCTAATTTTCGATATACATCACCTAATAGAAGCCAATTATTTACATCATCACGACGTAATTTAGTAGCATTTTTGAGTAATCTTTCTGCTGCCACAAAGTTTCCTTGATTGTATTTGATTCTAGCTAAGTTATAGAATGTGAATGCTAAAGAAGTTTGGTTGCCATATTGACGAAATTCAAGTGCTCTTTTGAAGGCTTGCTCTGCGAGATCAAAGTTACCTTGTTTTGCAAAAATTCCTCCTTCCTTCAAGCTTTTTATTATCTCATGTTTCTCTTCATGTTCGATACTTTCAAATGTTTTAATTATTCTCTCTACTTCTATTTCGAACTCTTGATTCTGGATCTCCATGTCATTCCATCTCTCTAACCGTCTTTAGAGAAGTTTTACAGAAATCGGATTTTGGATTCTCTCACTAAATGTGAATATCCTCAGTATGTGCAATTTTTGAAGGGATTACTCATCAGTTTCCCTCTTTCCTTATCATATATTCTTTATTAATCAATCTTGTCTTTCTAAATCGGTCTCATGACCAATCCATTTCTCTCAAGACTTATTTAAGATTCTTTTTTAGATTCTATGTAATTAAGGAATTTTGTAAGATTGATAACAAAACTCATTCCTTGTCGAACATTATACGTAGCATGGAAAGTCTTATCCATTTTCATATCCCAAGAGAACTCCCAAATTTCATGCCTGTCTGGATTCATGTAAGTGGGGCCACCCATTGACCTAGGTATAGCCATCATATATTCATATTCAACATTTCTTAATAATGCACTCTTAATGCTCTGCAATGTATTTTGAAAACAGAATTCTTCGCAAAATTTTTCTAGAACAGACATTGGATTAAGAGTATTTATTCGTGTAATAATGTCTTCATAAAGTGGAAAAGCCCTCTTGACAGTATAGGAATCTGGAGAACCATCAGCTAATACCAGTAGATACTTCTGTTGAAATTTTTTGACAAATAAATGAAGTTGATTATTTTTAGAATAAAAAACATCTGTTTCATCTGGTTTTTCAACTGTATCAATTATTTCCTGTTTTTCAATACCTAATAACTTCATTTTTAGATGTTGGTCTATCCCGCTAATTTGAGGCGACATAAAGGTTCGATCACCAATTGAACTTTTAATATTTTTCGAACTATCAGTAATCCATTTATGCCTCTGTTTTGATAAGAATGTGGAGAGTTACTTAAATGACCTTCAGTATAAACTTTAGCTGGAAGTAATCTCATACTTATTAAGTTAGTTAAAGTAATTTTCAGACAGGTATTTGTTGGGTGTTCACAAGCTCTATTACCGATTTGTGGTTCGAATACGGTTAAGAAAATCTTGTGTTTCACGGTTGTTTGGTAAAGATCTCAATACAACATGAAACATTTTTTCAGCTTCTCTTAAACGATTTTGTTCAAAATAAATTCGCCCTAAATGAAAAGTTGCAGATAAATCTCCAGGACGTATTCTTAATGATTTTAAATAGGCTTCTTCTGCCTCCTTCAATTTTTTTTGCCTGTATAAACACCAACCTAATTGAAACCAGGTCGGATACCATCCATAAGGGGTTAAGTCAATAGACTTGCGATAACATTTTTCAGCTTCTTTCAGCTTGTCCTTATTCAAAAGAGCAGTACCTAAACCAAGCCAAGGATGTACTATCTTGGGATTTACTTGAATAGCCTCATTGAATACCACTATAGCATCTTCAATCCTTTTTTGTTTAAATAGGCAATTTCCAAACTGATTTAACACTAAAGGATCTTTAGGTTTGATTTTCAGCGATTTCTTAAACAAATCTTCTGCTTCTGCTAAACGGTTTTGTCGAACTAAGTAATCTGCTAATAAAGACCATACTTCTGAGTCCTGTGGATTAGTACTCATGACTCGTTGATATATCCTTTCATGGTTTTTGGGAGAATTTTGTTTTTCACACAACATTATTAATTGTCCTTTGGGTGAATACTCTGGCTTTGAATCATCATGCATTTGTTGAGACATGTATTGAACGGGGTCTAACTTAACCGCTGACTTGCATAGAGGGCATTCAGCTATTTTTGGGAGAAATTTAATTCGAGCCACTTTTCAACAATCCTTAAATCAAAAATTATCCAACATTCCACTCCTATTGAGAAGTGATACTATCTTTCTATCCTTCAAATCCGAATGATTCTTAAAATAATCAATAACGGACTATTTAAACTTTTTCATCAGATTTGAAACAGGAAGAATTAGGCTCCAGAAATAAAGTTGTCTAGAAACATCATTACCACAAAGCCTAAGATGATTCCAAATGTTGCAGGTCGTTCGTGGCCTTTCCGATGTGATTCTGGGATGATTTCATCAGAAACTACGAAAATCATGGCTCCAGCTGCGAATGCCATACCAAATCCTAACATTCCAGTGGCAATGGTGACAGCAGCTACCCCAATTAAACCACCAATAGGTTCAACCAATCCTGTTGCCAAAGTAATTTTGAAGGCGTTGAAACGGCTATATCCTTCTCTAACTAGAGGTAATGCTACAGCTGTACCTTCAGGGATATTTTGAAGACCAATAGCTAATGCTATTGTAGTTCCCATAGCAACATTTCCTGAACCAAAACCAACCCCAACTGCTAAACCTTCTGGAAAGTTATGAATAGTGATTGCTATTACAAATAACCATGTAGCAGCAAGACGTTTTGAGATGTTTTCTGATCCCTCGGGGCCAGAAATGAAGTGTTGGTGAGGGGCCCAACGATCTATTAAATGTATGAATAACCCTCCCGAGATGAATCCAAGGACGGTTATCATTACAGGTTCTAACACCCACGATGTATAAATAGGTTCCATATCTAGAGCTGGAACTAGTAGACTGAATGCAGACGCCGCTAGCATAACACCTGCTGCAAAACCAAGCATAATATCTAAAGCACGATCGGATATTTCTCTATTAAATAAAACTGGAATAGCTCCAATGCTAGTAGCGGTACCAGCTGCGAGGGACGCTAAAACTCCAAGGAATAAAATAGAATCCATTCTTCTTCACCAATACGTTTTACATTATCTATCCAATTTCATTTGACAAAATCGATTCTTTTATCAATCTGATATTATCCTAAATTAAACTTCGGATATTAACCAAAGAAAAAAACTTTTCATTAAAAACTACCCCTTCTGCAATTAGGGAACATATTTATTCACCTTTTGCCCATTTGAGAAGTTCATCGGAAAAATAAACAACCTTCCTCATTTGGTTCAAATAGTGGAGATATTCTTCTTTAGTTGAAATAATTCTTTTCTGAAACATTGTTTTTAATAAAGCTAGAGATCCAGTGATTTGGATTCCGAGATGCTTCGCAAACTTTCTCAAATCCTGATCGTCAGAAGCAAGAGGTAGTTGATATTCCAATGCAATGAAAATTGTACTCAGATCAGCTGAACTAAGGGAGAGGGGGGATTCTTGATTTAGAGATTTCTTTGATGTTTTAGTGATTGAAATCCAATCAGGGAGAGAATTTTGCCACAACTGGCTATATTCCTCGAAAATTTCTTGGGAAATAAGTGCTGTGGAGACTAACGACTGGAGCTTGTCTAAAAGATCTAACCGTATAAAGGCACTGAGAACAGTATTATCAAGAATTAACATTGATACATCCCTAGCTAAAGAGTTTGAGCAATTCTAAGATCCTCTTCAGCTTCTTCTTGTGATTGAGGCCCCCCAATTCGCTTTAAACGTCGTTTGTAAAATTCCTCGAGAAATTTATCAGTTGAAATTTTAAGGATTTGCGCTGCTTTTGATAGAGTTATTTTTCCTTCAGAATATAATTCAAGTACCCAGATTAGAAGATTTTTTTCCTCTAAAAGTTCAGGAGAAAGCCCAGATAATTGTATTAACTCACGAGGAAGATTTATCTTGATTTCTTCAGTCATTTATCCTATCTCAATTGTGATAACCAATTGATTGTTATAAATTTACATTAATGAATGTTACTGTTAAATAGATAACAAATAAGAAAAAAGATTGAAATAAAACCTCGGATATTAACCAAAGATCCTGGGATAATATGTTATTTATGTTTCGAGTACCTTAATACGAGATTTGGTTTTAGATACCTATTCTGGAAGGAATGTTAATATCAAAGAATCATAGTTGTGCATTTGAGAAGTGAATTATATTGAAAGAACCTGACCATCCTTGGATTAAAGTTTCATTTGATGAAAACGAATTTGTTGTCCATTATGAAAACCCTGAAAAAGATAATTGGACTAAATATTTCTTTTGGAATGATATTACTAAAATCTGTTATAAATCATACGATTACGGTGCGCCCGACTTTCTTCACATTTTCTTTGCAAATAGTAATGATCCTTGCATAATACCGATTCATGAGAAAGATGGTGAGGAATTCTGGAAAGAAGTAAAGCGCAGAAAATTGTTTGATCCGCGATATGCGATTAAAGCTGATACTCAATTTGAATATAATTGTTGGCCAAGAGATTAAGTTTTTTCAAAGCTTGTCAAAAGAATTCACTTCTTATGATTTTAAGTATAAAAACCCTGACTCCTAATCATATGTTGAAGGTGGTTTTTCTCTTCTATGGTTAGTCGCAGTCTCTTAACAGCTATCATTGGTTTTCTGGTTGGATGTTTGTTCTATGTAGCAATCGATCCAAACTTGGTTATAGTACTCATCTTGGGAGGTGTTGGATACTTGTTGGGGTTAATATTAGACAATGCAGATGTGAAACACCAACTGGAAACCTTCCACTTCTCGAGTATTCCTGCTACTCAAAAAATACTTCAACCAACTGATATCCCTGAAGCATCAATTATATACTCCCCGAAAGAAACTCAAACAAGTGTTTTGATCGATTTCTTTGTCCAAACGAAACCTCAAGATATTCGTCTTTCAGTATTAAAGAATCTTCAAGAAAACGAGTTAAGGATGTTCGAAGACTCCAAAAAAACCTTCTTAAGTCTTACTTTAGATTATCCAGATTTCAACTATCCTAAGATCTCACCCAAGCAGATGAAAGATTTTCATTTCGATATTCACGAACGTGGTCTCGACTTTCAAAATGCAGCTCAAAAAATTGTGCCAGGATTGGTTTTATCTCCATTACAATCCACGGAAATTTCCGCAGAAGAAGAGCAAAGACTGAATCTTGGACTTTCTAGCCGAACATCTCCCCAGGCTCCTCCACCTTCTCCTCCATCACCACCTTCCGATATGTTGCCAGCTGATTCCACCCGTGAACGTGTTCGTCCCCCTCTTGAGGAAATTGACAGAAAAAGAATTTTCAAGGAGTTAATCACCTATCCTCCAAATCCAGAATTGGAAGAATCAGAGCAAAACGAAATTAAAAGGCAATATTCTTCAAAGGATGATGAAGTTGATGAGTCTGACATATTGGAAGACCTTTTCGAAAGCTCTGATTCATCACTTGAACCTAACGTTCCTGATTTATCTCCAGAGGATGTTGAGCAATTACAGAACCTAAATCAAAGACAATTGGAGGGTTTTTTGGATGAAGAATCCCAAGATTCGGCTGTACCATCTTTAATGTCCGCTGATGAGCTCACCAAGATTGGACAGGAGGGTACTTCAATAGATGAGGTCAAAGATGAAAAACAAGCTCTTGATGAAACCAAATTAACTGGTTTTGATATGGATATTGTCGATCAAATTAAAAGAGAAACCCAGGAAGAAATTCAAAAGGTTAAAGCGAACTCTAAACAACAAATAGAATCTAGTGACGTCAAAAACGATCTCCAATCGAAAATTGGTGGGGAGGAGTCCACATCATCAACTGTTGAAAGCTAATTCCTGATTGATGAATAACACGTTAATTCTATGGAAAATAATTACTCATTCAGAACTAGTGATCGATAAATTACAAAATAAGCATGTTGGCCGATTTTGAGTAAAAAATAGAACACGAGTACAGTTAGGACAGCGAATAGTGATTTGTGGCATTGATATGCTTTCTTCCTTTTTTCTGGTGGCTGTTTCGAGCTCAGGGAATATTATATAAAGCAATTGGCGTTTAGCTACGAGCTCTAACGGAGCTTTGGCTATGTGCCAAATCGCCTGTTCTTTTTTGTCTAATTGCAGTAAACATTCAATTGTAATTTTATTGAGATAAACTTCATTCGTTGGGAGTAGATCTTGTATGTAAATCAATGCTTTCCTATAGTTCTTCATTTCGAGATAAAGCCAAGCTAGTTTCCGGTGAACTTGGGCACGAAGACTAGAAGCGTTTCTGAAAAGATATTGTAGATTTTCTAATGCTTCACTGAAGCGATTGTTGATAATCAGATCGTCGATGTGGTTAAAAATTTCTGCCTTTCTTTTATCCGTCTCAGTACCTACTCTTGTTTTGGCCGATCGGGGCATTATTTCTATACCTCTGATCTAGGTCGACGACGGCGAGATTGTTCCCATAAAGGAATAGTTGAAAAGCGGATACGGTATCGTTTGTTCATCACACGTATCACCTCTTTACGTACCTCTGGTTTCAATGGTTGTTGGTCTGCATAAAGTCGAACTCTAAGGGCTCCTTCCTTTGAAAATGTAATCACTCCTACTCCTGTTTCATCAGCCCAAGAAAGCTGTTGTCTTTTTGTTACAGAGTCCAACATATCAAATTGTTCATCTGGACAAACCAGATAGCAATAATTGCAAAAATTTCGATAGATAGCAGGATGTTGGATATGTATTTGCGTTTCTGCTTCGAAAAAGTAAACTGATCCATCAATTTGGTTAATGGCTGCCAAATCAATCCTGATTTGATCTTGTTTGACCATTGCCTTGAGATCTAGGTGTTTCGAGGTGACGGTTAGTTCTGGATAGGTTTGAAATTTGAGTTTTTCAACCAATATATTGTCAAGATGATTAACTAATTCTAATTCTGTGAGCAATGTTATTCACTATTGATTTGAGTTTGATGTATATATATTCAAAATTAAGTATAAAGAATTATTTTTCTTTAGTTAGAAGTTATTCTTTTGCAGTAGAGTACTTCTTACAGATATATTCTGTTTCTTCATGAAGTGTCTCTTTAATCATTCTAAGAAAATGGCTATATTGTTTTACGGAAACCTTTCCTTCTGGTCTATTCGAAATTAGACGAGCTTTACAAATACCAACTAACAAATACTACTATGATTTCCTTTATTAGTTAATTCAATTTAGGTTATAGTTCTAAGTAATATTTTTAATTGAACCACAAAATTTTCAATTATCTCACTCTGAAAGAAAAGTGGTTGGATGGATTATGCCGAGATTCTTGCGGGGGTTTAGTATTAGATTTTTAATGTTTTTAAAATGCTTCAATAAGTCAAAATGTCATTTTATTATTCTTATTTTCTTGGTCGTTACAAATGCTCTTTCAGCTGTCCTCTTAGAAATTCGTTCTGATGGATTTAAGCTAAATTTTGTTTCTATGGAAGAAGAAGAACTAACAGAACCAATTACAGCTTTGTGTGTATCTTCTGATCAATATTCTTCCAATGTAGCAAAGTCCTCACTATCACTGGTAGCTGATGAGAAACTGTCTCTGGAATTATGGTACATGCCAGTACAGAGACCATATTTCCCAGACGCTAAAACTGTAGCAGAGCTCATGCAGGCTGATCTCGCAGTAATTGGTGTTGGCACAACGCTAGTTACGCATGAGTGGGGTGAATACCTCGACAAAACTGAGGACGGTGAGCACGATATGGCTTTGTTAGGGTGGAGCGCGGGCATTGCTGATCCAGACAACTTTCTACATATGTTATTGCATGGAGATTCTGCCGTGGTCGGTACTGCTATGAATATTGCGTTTTATGAAAACGATGAGGTCGACACGAAACTAACAGAAGCACGACAGACCT
>JAEOTY010000108.1 GCA_016839625.1 Candidatus Hodarchaeota archaeon | reverse complement strand
GCCGATATTTCACGATTATAATATGGTTTCATGATGATGGATCCAATTTGGTCAAAGGGAAAACTCCAGCCAAAAAGGACACTGCTACCTCCTGGATAAAGCCTTGTGCCTCTGATACGGGGGCCTAATCGGTCAGTAATTCGGTTAATATCATCACGCCTCAAACTATTACCCTTAGAAAAACCAACAATACTTTCAATAAAACCTAGCCTGTTTTTTATAGCTGAGGGAGAAATTTGATCCTTAAACTCGGGAAAAATTAAGTAAGTGATGTGTGGCATTGGCTCAAATTGAGTCCTTTATTGGGAGAAATATAAAATCTTTGATTTATGTTTTCAAGCTGATTGTTGAATAGATTGATCAATAGCTCTTTAAACCCAATCGCCAGAATCAATTTTCGTAGGAAGATAGGTACCTGTCATGAATCGCCAATTCTTCCCAGCTAGCGCTTGAATTTCAGCCTTTCTGCCTGTATCAGTCATAATTCTGATTTGCCTTTCCCATTCTGGACGCGATTTGACAAAATCCTCGTTAAGTAAGTCTTCTGCTCGTTTCATGTCATTATCAGACATTTTAATAAGAACTGACTTGGGAATAGAATATTCTTTGATATCAGAAGGTAGTAGTCCCAACCACCGAATATCTGGAACAGCAAGCTCCACACTTTCGAAACTCAATGCCTTACTTCCGATTGAATACACTCTGAGAATGTCTAAACCATAAGGATCAGCATCCAAAAAACCCAAAATAGGAATTTTAAGTTCCTCATGTATTTTTTTAATAAACATCCGAGTAGCCATATCAGGCTGGCCTGAAGCTGTAATTAAAACGCATGGAAGATAATTAAAGAATTTATCTTCAGCTAAATCCTGAAAAACAGCATCTTTCTCGATGACTAAAACGAACTCGGCATCACTCTCAATATCGTCAACCTGATCCAACATAGGAGTGATGGCGTGCCCTCCTAACCCTTGAGTACAGTCAATTTTATCCCCTCCCTCTGTGAAGGACATTCTACCAATAACTTTTCCTTTGGCAGAAGCAATTACATTTAATGAGTTACGAGATACGCGTAGTAACGCACCGAGATCCTCTAACAATCCATCAGACACTCGCTGGTTCTCGAAAAGGTTAACATCACGGTAAAACAAGTGCCGTTTTGTGGCATGTTTATCTGTGTGCAAAATTTCGGTAATATACCTCATGATTCCAGTTAGTTGCACGACGCTTTTAACACTACTAAGGTGACGAAATTGTCGATCAACAACATGACTTCCCAGAAGAACCATCCTAGAGTTATCATCATAACCAACGTTTTCAGAGCTACGGGATGGAATGCGAAAAGCAGCGTTTTTAGGATCTTCAGCAATTTCTTCCAAGAAATTTTTGGCTACTTCTTGTAAGCGTTTTCCTGTTTCCTCTGGGTTCACATTGTCAACCTTAAGAACCGACACAGGTAAATCGACATCGTCAGTTGTAAGCATCTTTCGCAATTCCGTAATTTTCGAAAGATCGACCTTTCTCCGAACTTGGAGGACTACCTCCTCAGTTTTAGCTAACTCCCATAATGAGTTTAGATTAGTCTTTTTCAGTTCATGAAACCGTTTTGCTTTTTTTGGTCCAAAAAAGATCAAAAAAGGTTGCTTCTTTAAAGAAAGTTCTTTGCTCACAAAGGTTTTAAGGGAGGTAAGAGAACCATCTTTTTCTACCTCTGTACGAATGACTTTATTAGTGAAAGAATAATCCTCAATTGTTGCTTTAATAAATTGCTTTGTTGACACGATAATCCTTCCTTTCTATTCTTTCGTCATATATGAGTCCAAGCGTCCGACGACATCAGCTTTTCGTCTAAGTCTGACATTAGATTTTATTTGCTTAATCTTGGCAGCTGACAGCCCATAGACTTGTTTCAAATCTTCTTCTGGCCAGTAGAGAAAATCAATTATTCGATTTACCTCTTTCTTTACTAACTCTTGTGCAACAGGAATCGGCAATCCTGCTAATCTAACAATTGGATTTTCTAAATCACTGATACATGCGTTAATTAGCTTCGTTGGAACAAGATCGTCGGGAATGAAGTTATACCTCTTGAGATGAAAGTAAAGATCCTCAATATTGTCAATTCCTACCTCCTGTAAGGAAGCAATATGTTCTTCTGGGATTCGGACGAAATTTTCGATGGGTGTTCCCAGATTCTTTTTTCGTTTCAAGGCTCCAAGATTGATTTTTCGCAATTTTGAAATTTCGTATCTCTTTAATTCAAGTAATTCTGCCAACTCGTCCTTTGGCCAGAATAAAAATTCTATAGTAGAGGTTATTCCTGCATTATATAACAGCGGAACCTTCTGTGGAAGATTATCTCTTAAAGAAGGTAAAATCGCTACTGGTTTTTCTAAAACTCGTTTTGCGCCTTCAACAGGATTAATGAGGGATTTTATTAATCTTTCTGTGTCTAAACGGAAATATAAGTCAACTACATTATCAATTCCGAGTTTTTGAACTTGTTCTAATTGTTTAGGCGTAAATGCATGTAAGGATGATAATTTTACCCGAAATTCTGAGTCAGTTTTCTTGTGAGTAATAATATCCACTAAATTTATTGAATTTCTAGCAGAATTGTAGTCCTCTTCGGGAATAACACCCATTGGATCTTCTAATTGAGAGAAATCAGTTTTTATCAATTGAGTAACTGATGTTATGCCGCTAAATGCCAGTGGAATTACATATTGTGGGGGGAGTAAAGTGTAATAAGCCAAAGACGAGTTAAGGGCGTCCTTAAGATTTGCTAATCGTGATTTCAACTGGTCAGAGGCAGAAATCGTCTCTAACTCAATAAAGAGTAGATCTTCTAAGACCCGAATGCCAAATTTTTCAACTTCCTCAAAATCAATGTAACCTGATTCAATGAAGTCTTGAAGAGGAGTATCTACCTCGGTTATTTCACCAGAAGCTTGAAAATCGAATTCCTTCTTTAGTTTTATAATTTCAGAGGCATCCATTCCTAATAATTTCGCTAAATTACTGCTTGACGTGAAAAACCAATCAGAAATTGTTGATACTCCATTTTGTGATAGCTTCCGTAAATCACCTAATGGAAACTCTTCAGAAAGACGGTTAATGGGAGCGTGAAGAATCTCAGTAACTTTATCAAGTTCTGTAGATTTGAATTCTTCCCTAGCATGCAAAATGTATTCTTGAATTGAAGTAACATTTCTTTCCTCCAATTCAGAAATAGCTTTGGCTGGTAAAATATCAGAAAGAATGTCTAAAGAAATCATTTCTTCTTCCAAGCATTTTATAACTTCTGACATTCTTATACCTGAAACTAAAGCCCGAGTTTTCGGACTTGAAGCACCTATTTGTTCTGCAAGATCTGAAACACTTCTATCAAAAAGGTCTCCAACCCGAATGATCGAGTGCTCTCTTAGAACATTCATCCAATCTAAGGTAATATTGGGAATAAAACTGATTGGAATTTTTAAGAATTGAGCTATTTCATTAAAACTGAGTGCATCCAACTCTGCAAGGAATTCTGAAAAATCAGTTTCCAAGATTGCCTCTAGTTTTTCTGAAGAAGTTGAAAATGCGTCTTTTAACGTTTCAATACGCTTTTGTTTTAATTTCTTTACAATTTCACGATCAGATCCGAGTATCAAACCTAAAGGAGTAGCTAAAACAGAAAATAAATTAATCCATCTTTCTCTATCGATTCTTAGCTTCTTTTCGCCCTCTTTCACAAGAAATATAGTATCGTCAGGGTGGGTTAGTAGTTCAAAAATCGTTTTAATTTCAGCACGACGCACAGTTGCTAAGTATTCGGATGGAAAATCTAGTTTGTTTATTGATAAACGCGTTAAAAGGGTTATAGTCTCATTAATGTTAATTGAATTTTGAAGGGCCTTTAATTTATCTGTAGGTAATTTTGTTCGAGATTCAAGTCCTTCTTGAGACTCCATCATTAGATCTAAAATCGTTCTAATTTTAGTTTTTCGTAAAATCTTGAATTCTTCCTTTGTAGGAATTGAACTGATCTCAATAGGCAAATCCAAGATAGTTTTTGCATCAAGTATTTCCTGCCAATCGATATC
>JAEOTY010000107.1 GCA_016839625.1 Candidatus Hodarchaeota archaeon | reverse complement strand
TGGTTGACTACTGTAGGGAAGGGGAGGAACAATTCTTTTTGGTACTCGATCTAATTCTGTGATAGCTTTAATAAACTCAATGTCAAATGGAACTTTTACCCGACTTTCTTTAACAAGTTTTTTGTTAAGATAAACTTCTTTTAATTTTTCTTTTTCTAAGATGACGCAATCAAAACCGTTGGAAATCGAACTTATTACCCTGGTTCTTTTTGTTTTTAACTTCATGCAAGTTTTTTTATAGAAAAACTCGGAAGCGGTGCCATAGGCACGAAAAGATTCCCTGATTACTAGAAAATGATAAGTGAAGATCTCCTCCTCAGGGATTTCATGATTTTTCTTCAGAGTCTTTTCAATTCGATGTACTCTCCACACAGAGACACCGCGGTTATTTTCAATGACTTTTCTGATAAGCGGTGAACTAGTAGTAAAACGAATCTTCATAGCGACAACTGAAACCATACATACTTCTTTCAGGGCTGGAGTTGCGGGTCTTTCTGTAGTAAGGAGCAGTACATCGTCTTGGTAGAGACAAATATCCCTTCTTCCTCGGAGTTTTACTGATGATGACATGTTCATCTCCAAAAACTGATTGTTGGTTCTCCCTTAAATATTCAAAATTTCTCTGAGAGGCTTTTGAATATATAAACTCAACGAGTCAATCATATAGTGAGAAAAAGGAACTTCCTAAATTGCGAAGCATCACACATTATTATTTTTCAACAGCTGTAATCTTGATTGAGGGCATTTTTATAAGTCAAATCTCTGTCGTAGAACAGATTATTCTTTTACCACTCGCTTTATTAGTCAGTTTAGTAGCTATTGCCCCGAACGTACTGGATAAATACTTCTGTTTGGATCGAAAAACGAGAACATGTACAGAAAGATGCCGACATCCGATTACTCACCACCCTGTAAATCTTCTAGTATTAGTTATAATATTTTCATCTATTAATATTGAGACTAGTTATTATGGGCTATATTTTCTCCTTACCAAAACATTCCTGTTATCTTATGGGTCCCATCTATTCCTAGATATGCTGAGTAGTGAAGGTATTCCAATTGGAACCATTCCGACTTTATTTTGCCAAGATCAAACCAAAAATTATCGCTTTAATGACCTAACAAAACCTCGAAGGCAAATAAGCATTATGAATCTTTCACGAGATAGTTTTGAGATAAATAATAGAACAGGGTTGACTTGTAAAATAATAATTGGTCTCTACTGTTTCCAGCTGGTCTATGAATTATGGCATGACCCGTCTGAAATCATATTCCTTGGGAATATTTTGAATGAATTTACTAAGTGAGGGCATTTTTTTGGAAACTTACAGAATAAAATGGTTTCAAAATGGGAAAATAATGAATCTCTTTCTATTACTTATTATTATCAATTCAAATGGATTATTAGGTTATCAGAGTCTTAATTCCACCGTTGTAACTGGACAAAAACAACGATCACAAGTGATCGATGTAGATTTAGGAATTTTCCAAGAGATTGAAATAACAGAAACTATCAGAACTTTGAGCTTCTGTTCACACTACATCGAATTTCAAAGGTCTGCTTTTGCAGTTCTTATAGCTTTAAAAGTTCAAAACTCTGGTGATGAATTAAAAAAGATCACAACACGGATTAATCATGGTGAGAATGAGTGGGAACGAGTATTTAATAGGGTTGAAAATGTATTTGAAGTGTATTATGATTTCTCACAGGGAACGGTATTAATTATCCCTCTCAACGGTTTTTCACCTCCTAATGCTCTATTATCAAGAATCCAGGTAAATTTGACGCTTGAATATTATCCCAGTCTTGATGGAATCACTGCAACGTTCAATGTGATTGATGCAAAAATCCGACAAGTGCTTCATATTCCAGAATTGGATGTATTAGTCTTTCCTGAGATCTTTCATATTAGTATTCCAGCCACCATCCAACCTATCCATCGTATAATCCTGGGTTCATACTATGTCACAAACTTATCCCAGAATTCAAAACTAAGAGTTGTTCTTCAGCTTGAGACAGGGCTACAAATTGAATCACCTGAACTTATAGGCACAACTATGACTGATCAACCTGAGTCCAACGAGTTAAATGAAATTGCAATGGTATTGGATAAAAATCTGACAAAAATTGGGATAAAATTTAAACCAAAGGATCCTCCTAATGAATTACAGCATATTGTTAAGATAATTGTAATGACAACAGAAAGACAAGCAGAACCATTTCTCATTGATGGAACTTTGGATTTTCCTGACCATCCCATTCCAGCAGAAGTTATGGGGTTCCTATTACCTCTATTTCTCTTTGGAGTTCCCTTGATTATTATCTACAAACATCGTGAGTCTGAAACAGGAAATAAAATTCAAAAATTATCTAATAAATAAGGAGGAAAACTGAAATTTGGATTCAATAGGGGAAAATGAACACATATTCTCACTAGGTGAAGTAAAGAATTGACAAGCAAGAATAATAGGGTATTGATTGTTGTAAATTCAACCATTTTGTGGGTGGT
>JAEOTY010000106.1 GCA_016839625.1 Candidatus Hodarchaeota archaeon | reverse complement strand
CAAAGCAGATCCAATTCCACAAATAATTCCTAGTACAATAAAAAGAGGGATTAAATAAGGATCTTGGTATTCTAAAGGAGGAAAACCTATGAATGCGGGTTCTGATCCTAATAAAAATTGCCCTGTAACTACTCCAACAACAGCAGCAACAATTATTGGTATAATCAGCCCTGTAGCTGCACCTTCTCCAAGTAGAATTTCAAGGGCAAATAAAGACCCCCCAATAGGTGCATTAAATGTTGATGCAATTCCTGCTGCCACTCCAGCTACAACTAAAGTACGAAGCTCTTTCGGACTGAGACTTAGTTTTTGGCCCAAAAAAGAAGCAAATCCTGCTCCTATTTGTGCAATTGGCCCCTCACGACCTGCTGATCCACCTGTACCAATTGTTGTGGCAGAAGCGATGATTTTGACAAAAGGAACACGTAAATTCATTCTTCCATTCTTTAAAGCAACAGACTCCAAGACTTCGGGAACACCATGTCCTTTTGTTTCTTTTGACACTCGAGAGGTGAGATAACCAACGATTACACCTCCAAAAATTGGCGCAAGAAGGAAAGGTAACCAAGCCATTTGAGATAACCCAATAGAATTCATAAATTGAATAGGTATATTAAAAAAGATCTCAAAAATAAAAATAATCGCAAAACGAAAGATCCAAGAGCCGAATCCTCCAACTATTCCTACCCCAACAGCAAGGATGTTAAGTTTAACCAATGAGGGGACTTTTGTACGTCTTTTTTTAAAAAAAGTTTGAATTTGACTAAAAATAGAATTAGAATGATGTGATTCATCAGAAAGAACATTTTTCGTTTAGAGTGCCTCCAAAAAAAATAATATTATAATATTCAAATTTATTGTAAAATTCTTCTAAGACTGATTTCGTTAGAGTTTAAAGATATTATCTCACTAGGTTTTCTGCTAATTTCAGGCATTTTACATTTCTTTAATCACTTTATTTGTCATCCGACAAAATTTCCTTCCAAAAATAGAATCTATTGATAATTGAGTTCAAATGAAAAACAAGTGTTTTTCCAAAGATTACTGGGTGATGAGGTACATATAAGGCTCCTCTAGAAAGAACTGTCCCCACTTATCTATAATCAATGTCACTGACGCAAAGTGGACATCTATAGTAATATTTGATGCAATTTTACTACCGAAAGGTGAATACCATTCAAACTCGCAGGTTTTCTCATGCCTCATTGAAATGACTTAAATGATTCATAGATAAGTTTTCACTTGGTCAATGCCTCATCGAAGCATATTCATCAATTAAGCAGATATCTATACTGTTTCTAGGGCTAGGGCTCACATGTTGAAGAAGATTACAATAATTATAACTTTTCTCTTTTCATTATTAATTATTTCTATTGATCCTAGCGTTGCGAGTTCAGCTTTTATGGCTTCATCTGGAAATAATGTCTTAGTTGGTCAGAATTCCGATGGAGAACAAGAAGAATATATGCATCTCTTTTTCCATCCCCCAAGCATGGGAAAGCATGGATACTTTGTGATCAGATTTGATAATTCCCATAATCTTAACGAGAAGCTAATTAATCATGCTGGGATGAATGATCAAGGATTAGTTATTACTCCTACGTCCATTCCCTCAAGAGAATTGACACTTCACCCTGAAAAATCAAGGCTAAATGATACGTACGTTAATACACTATTAAGCACTGTTTCGACTGTTGAACAAGCTATTGTTGTCCTAGAACAATATCAACCACATGACCCTGATTTTAGTGATTTTCAATGGCAGCTTCTAATCACTGATAAAACAGGGGATGCAGTAAGCATTAGTGTGGGTTCAGATAATGAGTTTCATTTTTCAAGAAAAGAAGGGAATTTTAAAGTAATACTGAATTTTAACATAGCAGAACCTTCCTTAGGTCGTTACCCTGACCCTAGATATGATATTGCTACTAACAAGCTAGGAACAATTGATAGTGAAGAAGATGTTTCAGTTGAGCATTTTCAATCTGTTTTAGATGCAGTTCACTGTGAAGGTTTTGAAACTAACACCATTTATTCAAATATTTACGACCCAGTTAATGGTCTGATTTATCTATACTATTTTCACCAATTTGAAGAGGTTGTTGTGTTAGACCTCGAAGAAGAACTCGCAAAAGGGTATCACTACTTCAATTATCAAGAGCTCTTCTCTCAAGATAGTGTTGAGAAGGCAGCTTTGGAAAAACAAGAAAATATTAGGGTATTCAATGGAATAATCCTCCTTATCCGAATCTTAATTGTTGTTTTCATAGTTCTGTTAGGATTCACTATCTACAAAACAGGAAATAAAGCAAATCTTACCACCAAGAGGAAAGGGCTTCTTATTGGTGCGATTCTCGCTAGTGGTTTGCTAGGAATTTCCATACTTAATATGAATGGAGGATATATCGTATTTTTAATGAGTAGTAATTATACTACGGTTGCTGAATCATTGCAACCCTTTGTTAGATCTGTGCACACAGTTGATCTTTTACTCATTGGTTGTACTCTAATTTTCTCTTTGGTTTTTTTCATACGTAAATATGCATTGATTAAGCGTGAGTAGATATTTCGTTTATAAAAATCATATTCTTTGAATATATTCTCTTCTGATTCTTAATTTTATATACCCTTTAGGTTGCACTATACCCCTTTCAGTTCTTTTTGTGATATGATGAGGTTGGGAGTTTCTTAATAGAATAGAGTTAATTAGAATAAATATTAATTTGATGATTACTGAACTGCAAAGGTAAAAAACAGATTTAGGTAATTACTGGATTTTTATGATATCTTACTTAAGAAACTTAAAAAAGGGATAGTCTTATAAAAGAATACACATTTTTTATAGTCTAAAGCAGTTAGTATTATCATGGATTAGTGTAAAAAGCCAATGGACAGAGAAAAATTAGTAAAACGGTTAGAGAAATTATCAAGAAAAGATTTGGAAGATATTGCAAAAAGGAGAATTGGACTCAAAGTTAAGGATGATTTTAAAACCGATACATGGAAAACCGTTAAAGACTGGGATTTAGTTGATAAATTAGCAGAAATTTGTATCCAAAATAATCTTTATATCAAAGATCTTTTACAAAAGAGGGTTTTGTACAAGAATAAAGATGTTTTTATTATTCAAAAACGTTTAGGTGATATTCATTACTTTGAAGAGATTTTGAAATCTGCTTTGATGAAATATGGTCTTTCAAAATCACCGGATTATGAAGAACTAACCCAAATAGCAAAAATAGTTCAGAACTACATTAGTACTGTAAGATTTGACAATGTACTAAAATACCCAGTCTATCCCAATTCCAGTCATTTATATAGGATGAAAAGGATTACACAGTCTTTATCAACCGTCGGCCAGAGAAATCTGAAAACGGAAGAATCTTACAGGCATTTCTTGACGTCAATAACTGAAGCATTCAAAAGGGCAGATTTAGACTATTATGGGGACGTTATGAGCCGATAATCTGATAGACAAACTGATGTTATAATAGAGATGTCGAATTCTAAAAGAGGGTTCTACTGCATTCTCGTGACAGTCAAATGGTTGTCAAAACACATTTTTTCTAGACTGAGTAATCACATTCGTTCTATAAAATGAAATCAGGACTGCATGAAGTCATAATCCCATGTTTAGATTATTATTTTTTCCTCCGAAAACGGAAAAAACGCTTGTAAGAAATCTCTAGAATACCCTCACTTTCGATTAATCGTCCTGTAAACCAAATTCCAATAAGAATCCATCCTAATTGTCCAACTAAACTAAACCATAAAATTAGTGTCAATTCTCCAGACGTTAGTGAAAGATAAATTGCGAAAAGGTAACCAAGCAAAGGAAGTAAAACTAAGATGAATTGAAAAGTTTCATCAATAGCGCTTAAAGGTAAAAATGCTATCAATGTGGTACTTACAAGGGGAATGAGTACTATGGCTGACATTACCATGTTAGCTTCACGCTCATCTTTTGCCATTAGCGAAAATAATACTGCAGCAGTTATTACAAGCAAGGATACGAGCACAAGACCGATTAACATGAATAGAATGAAAAACCAAACAGTTATATCAGCAGCTTCAATTATTGCTTCGATTATCGGAATTAACTCGCTTCTTAATGATTCTGGCAGTGAAATCATTCCGAGAACAACGATCGCTATCATAGTAATCAACATAATTGCAGTATTGAACGCAACTAAAATGGATCCGTATAGCAATTTTCCAGCAATAATTGATTTTCTTTCAATAGGTTGAAGAATAAGGCTTTCTAAAGTTTTTTGTTCTCTTTCAATGGTTACTGAGATAAGTACAAGCGATAATGAAGGAAAAGCAAGTAATAAAATAGCATAAAGAGGAATAAGAGCGATATAAGAAGCAATAAAACTTTCAATCCCTTGATCTCCACCCAATCTCTCTGGTAGGACATAGATTTTTGAAAGGTTAATTACTCCATGATAATAGTATATAATTTGAATATTATAATTTTGAGACAATGTTAGAATGTTAGCAACCATTCCCTGACTGTTTGCACGAGAGTTGTCGTAATGAATAAAAAATTGAGCCGGTAATGATTGATTGATCGTTGCACTAAAATTAGCTGGAATATAAAGCAAAACTGTGAATTTTTTTTCTTGTAAAACAGCATTCAAGTTACTAACGCTTTCATTTTTATATATATAATCCTTGGTTAAATTATGGGACTTTAATAAAGTGTAGAATCCTTCTCCCCAATT
Source organism: Candidatus Hodarchaeota archaeon (assembly GCA_016839625.1). Classification (GTDB taxonomy): domain Archaea; phylum Asgardarchaeota; class Heimdallarchaeia; order Hodarchaeales; family Hodarchaeaceae; genus Hodarchaeum. The sequence continues at coordinate 3,976 of JAEOTY010000106.1, read as the reverse complement.
AATCCCATTATGGCCCTCATCATTTTGAATCACAGTTACATCTCGGGGTTTTTCAACGTCAGCTGCAACCAGCCCAGAGAAGAACAAAATTAAAGCAAACATGAGGAACATAATTAGTGGTGTTGTAAACAGAAGTAGAATTCTTCGAGTAGATTTAAAGATTAAACGAATCTCCTTCTCTGCGATAACCCAAGCACTTCTTATCATAATACATCCTCCTCATATGTATCTCCTTTCCAACCTATAATGTTGACAACCGCGTCTTCTAAATCTCCATTTTCAGTTGCATGTTTGGTAATGATTGAGGAGGGAGTATCCTCCGCGACTAAAACTCCTCTATGAAGAATACCCACTCGATCACATAATCGTTCAGCACTGATCATGTCATGGGTTGAAAGCAAGACTGTAATGCTCTTTTCTGTTGCTAATTTCTTAATAATCTCTCGCACACGTCTAGAAACTAAGACATCAATACCAGCAGTGGGCTCATCTAAAAATAATATCTGAGGATCACCAATCATTGCTCTAGCAATCATTAAACGTCGTTTCATCCCTCCAGAATAGGTTTCAACACGATCATTCTGTCGTTCTTCTAATCCTACTAAATGGATTAAACCTTCGATCTGTGAAGAAATCTCTACAGGATTTATTCCTCTAAGTTTTGCAATAAACGTTAAGTTCTCTATTGCTGAAAATTCTTCATATAATCCAGCATCTTGAGGTAAACAACCTATGTATTTTCTAACAATGTCTGATTGGGTCACTATATCATGACCAAATATACTAGCTGTTCCTGATGATGCTTTAATCATTGTGGTTAATATGCGTACTGTGGTTGTTTTACCTGCCCCATTTTCACCTAATAATCCGTAGATCTCGCCTTTTTTGATGGAGAGATCTAGATCACTAACTGCTTGAACTTCATTTTTTTTCCCCAAGTTGTAAATCTTGGATATTTTGTCGGTTGAGATTGCAACTGCTTCCATCTTTGATTCCCAAGAAAATTCTGTTCTTTTTTGATGATGTAATAAAAAAAGCGCTTGAATTTGTCGAATCGAATCCCACTTTTTAGTTATAATGTGTTCTAAGGCCTTTACGTTTGTAAAATTCATACCAGGAGGTTTTTTTTAAGGCTTTACAACACGGTAAAACACAACAGAATATAAAAACTCAAGAAATAAAGGGAATAAGCGAAAGCTTATCGAATAAAATTCTAGAAATAAAGGAGAAAGACTCTCTAATTAAACTGATAAAAGAAAAATGAATTCTAAAAGAGGATTTACATGTGATTAAAAACGAATCAAAACAAGAAATCTTTGAAAGATACGTAATTGGTCTCACTGCTATTGTGATGGGTTTAACAATTGGAATTATTTCTATATTTGGATCCTTAGGTCTTGATATTATAAAATATGCGAGTTCAGAATCAGCGATTACTCAGGGAATGGGACAAGATCTAGTAAATCTAGTCCTTATAACACCATTATGTTTAATTGGAGGATTTCTTTACATTTTAAAACGTGACAATGCCAAATATTTCTTAATCCTCGTTCCCCTCTATTCTCTTCTTTATACTGGTCTTGCTTACGGTCTTTTTCCAGAATGGAGTCATCCTGTCTACACAGGGAACAGTGAACAGTTCTCAATATTATTTTACATCGTAATTATAGGAAGTTTGTTACTTTTAGTTTCAACACTATCGATGTTCTCTCCTGAAGATGCTCCAGAGTTCAATAGAAGGAATCTAACAATCTATATAACACTGATGACAATCTTCTTAGTTCTCTTTGCGTTCATGTGGATTGGTGAATATTTGGAAGTTTTAACTACTGGGGATACCTCTACTGGATCCTACTCAGAAGCACCAACAATTTTCTGGGTTGTTAGGTATTTCGATCTTGGAATTACTATTCCGTTAGGATTCATAGGGTTATATCTTCTATACACTCGAACCGAACAGGCCTATCCTGTCATGTTACTATTCTTTGGTTTCTTTGTTACAATAAGCTCGGCTGTTGTTGGAATGGCAATTGTTATGCTCTTAAAAAATGATCCTAATTTCCAACCTGGGGGATTAATAATATTTCCAATCTTATCGTTACTCGCTTGGGTTGGATTGCTCTATTTAATCAAAGATAAATTACCTTGGAAAAAATCATAAATTTCCCTCCTTTCCCCCTTTATTTTTTACTAATTTTCATTCTTCATCTGAATGGCTTAAAATATTAGTTAATTGACATTATCCGTATATATATTTATAATTTTGCTCTTTGTCCTTCGCTTATAGCCATTTATTATCAATCCATGATTGATTAATCAAAGTTCATATAGAGAAATAACTTTAATTTCATTATTACTATTATTCTAACTTTGATTTTTGTTCTCTATTGTATACATTTATATTTATGAGTTAAGCACACTCAAAATATCATTTATCTTTTTATCAGAAGAAAAAAACCAGCTACATATAATCTTTAGATTTGAATGTACAAAACTAGTAAACGAGGATAGTATGATGACAAAAAGCGTGTTGATTGCATATGGAACTCGGTTTGGGAGTACAGAAGAAATTTCGAGTAAATTTGCAGAGATCATGAGGAATAATGCCTTGGATACAACTGTGATAAATGTAAAGAAGGATAAATGGCCTCCATTGGATGATTTTGATGCTGTACTAATTGGGAGTGGTATAAAAATGGGAAAATGGACAAAAGAAGCGAAAAGATTTTTCAAAAAGAATGTCAAAACTTTGAAGGAGAAATCTTTCTTAGCCGTCTTTGTAAGTTCAGGTGAAGCTTCTTATCCTGAGAAATATCAGGAGGCTAAAGAAAAGTATGTTCAGAAAATAATTACTGACCTAGGTTTTGATTTGAATAAAGTGATGCATGAAGCGTTCGGGGGAGTATTCGATCTGTCAAACACCTCAAAGATGGGGTGGTTAGACAAAAAGTTTTCGAATATGGCTGCAAGGGATGATGAAAGTTCTAATTTGACCGAGAATGAATATAATGATCTTCGTGATTGGAATCAAATCCAGTCATTTGCTAATGAAGCTACCACAAGAATTCTTCAATTGTAGATTTTACTTCTCTTCCTATCTCTAAAAACAGAATCACTAGGAAAGGAGTCATTGATAAAGTGTATCCATTAAGCCAAACTGCAGATGTTCATCGACATTATGAAACAGGTCATTCCAAAGGTCGAGTTGTAATCAGCAGAGATTGAACGAATAAGGATCTTTTTAAAAAGTTCTCTGAGTCACCAAAACTGAATTTTATTGCTTATCTAGTGAAATTCAGTCCAATTTTTTCCTTTGTTATTCCATTAGTATTAGCAGTAACCTTTTTGATTCTCTAAAAGTATTAAGAATCAAAATTAGCAAAGATAATAGAAGTAGATCAAAAATACAAAAAATATCATAGATAAACGCTTTCCGTTGGAACAGACTGCATAGGCTCATAGGTATGTCGAAAACGGGCTTAAAAAGGGTCAGGTAGTCATCACTTTAGACCATCTTGTCTGAGGTGCTGGTAGATTTGTTATTGTTTAAATGAAACAAATCTATGTATAATTTGAATTCATTGGTGTATGTTTAATGTATGGTGAATAAAATGGAAAATAAAGATGAAGTCAAAGAAGTTAAAATTAGTAAGCGTAAGATGGCCTTTAAAATGATAAGGTTATTTTTGTGGACAATCAGAAAAAGGAGGTGGTTTCTGCCAGATTTAGATGAAATTACTGCAGATGAGTTATTTGAGCGGATGAATTCGAATAACCCTCCGTTAATACTTGATCTTCGAGGAGAGAAGGAATTTAATGGTGGTGGAGATGACAAATATGAAAAACATGGCCATATCCCAAATGCAATGCATGTTCCCATTATGGAATTAACAGCTAATTTAGAGGATCTTCCCAAAGACAAGGAAATAGTCACTCTTTGTCCAGGAGGTGGAATGTCTTTGGTTGCTGTGGACAT
>JAEOTY010000008.1 GCA_016839625.1 Candidatus Hodarchaeota archaeon | reverse complement strand
GAGGAATATTCTCCAAATAGATTGAATTTTATTTAGGGCTTCCGCCACCATCTTGAGGGGGATTCATTTTCAGTGACCTCATCCCTCCATTTTTTATTCTTCTTTTTAACACCCTAAAATAGTTTAAACGACAAAAAATTGAGTTTAATAGGATCTTGAATTTGATGTCTGACATCCAATGTCTGTTTCACAATATCAATATAAGCACCTAAGGAATAAAATCTTAATCAAACGCGAAAAAGAAAGACTAGAAGTCAGTTAAGAAGAAATGTAGAATATCTCCTCAAGTGTTCAGAAATATTACGATTTTAAAATCCTAGTTGGAGCGCGCTCCCTTTATAGATGGCTTCGGGCCACTCAGGGTCAAACTCTGGATAATAGCTCTGTTTCAACCACTCATGCCCACGAGTGACGATATCAAGAGCGTTGGAGGTAACAAAATCCTTAATCTCTTACATGACCTCGGTGGTAGTAAAAGCATCTACAGGGAACTCCTCGGGAGGGGGGATCGGGTGGTACTTTTCACCTGCTCGGAGAAACCCTCGATTGAATCCTAAGCATACCTGATACGCGCAGGTGTCCTCGTCAACAGAAATTCGTATCCAAGTGAACGTAGAGACCCGTAATGGCTGACTCGGTTCATGACCCTTCCAAAAATGAAGGACAATAACTTCAGGATGAACCCCTTCAAGAGGAGTTCCTTCTACGAGATCAACAGTTAATCGGGACTCAAACCCTGGTTCCCAATACTGCTTTAGAGCTGAAGTAAGGTCAAGAGCATTTACAAACTGGTTTTGAAGTTGATTCGTGATCTTTCTTCGCCATGGAGCACGATAATCCTGACGTTCTGCATTTTTGTTAAACTTTTTCGTCCGTTTCCGGTCTTTAATGGTCAGAAAACGTTGGATAGCATATTCAAAAAAAGAAATCTCATCAGAAAGCTGAGGAGTTTGAGCTAGGCGACGATCACGATAGTCAGCCCAGAATTCATCATGACGGAAGTGGTTTACAATCGTTTGATACCTTCCAAATAGGGATTCATACTGAGCATCATCCTTGGTCATGATCCATTTTACTCGAGGGAGATACTCACTGACGAACCAACGTAGCCTCTTGGAGTAGTCGCGATGTACAGGGAAGGCTTCTAAGGAAACAGTATCATCAATGGTAAAAAGTTCTAACTTTGGGAGAGATAGAAGAGGAGTAATGTCCAGTGAAGTTAGAGGATTACCTGATAAGTCAAGTGACCATAAAGCACTGTTTTGGTTAAGAAAATCTAGGTTAATACTTTGAAGTTGGTTTTGTTTCAGGTCTAACGTCCTTAAATTAGGACAATATCGAAGTGGAGAAAGATCAATGGTTTGGAGCTGGTTCTGATCTAAAATCATGTTTCTTAATTCATGACAATACTGAATTGGACTAATATCTAGATTTTGGAGTTGATTTTGTCTTAAATCAAGGATTCTAAGTTGTAAACAATGCTGAAGTGGAGTTAGATCAAGGTGACGGAAGTTGTTGCCATCTAGTATCAGAGTCCTAAGATTTGAGAATTTTCCTATTGTATTTGGTAGTGAGCTCAGGTTCATTTTCTGCAATTGTAGAGATATAATTTGATGATTATCTTCAAAGTAACCCTGTTCTTCAAGTTGATATTCAGTAAGTTTAAGCAAAGATCTTCCCAAGTTACTTTGGGAGTAATTATAACATTTGATATGGGTGATCAGGACTCATTTAAAGCAGTTCACGATTGGTATGAAGAATTTAAGGTAGGTACACACTTAAAAAGTCTAGCTATAGATAAAAAGGGAAAAATAAAGGGGAAATATGACACTCCTATCATGCTGGTTGGAGTAATAACAGAGAATAAAGAAGTGACAACAAAAGAAGGACAGATTCTCGCAAATACGTTAGGAATAAACTATGAAGAAACAAAAGTAGATGATCCAGAAAATACCGAACAAATTCTCAGTAATTTATCTAGAATGGTAATGGAAAGAATGAAAAATGCCTCAATGTGGGTTGAATAGCATTCTTCGACAATTAAGAAACAGATATCAGACCGTTTCTGCTCTCCTCGAAGATTGACGCTCCTCAAGCCACCTGACGATAGTTTTTGCTAAAAATACTCGTTTTCCACACGGTTAGACATTGTGCGAGCCGATGAAGATGAAGCAGAAATGGAGATTGAACTTGTTAAAAGTAGAGATCAGATCCATTGCCTATCCCCTGAAAAATAAGTTCTCAGAGAGAAGAAAAAAATGAAAAAAATTAAGCGACTTCGCTTATAGTTTTATTTCGAAAGCTAGAGGTGAGGATGTAGAATAAATTTGATGGAAGTCAATAAAAATTTAAAAGGTGTTAAAGGATAAATAATGAGTAAATAATTGAAGAGATAGGTTAATATCCAGACAATTTGTTGTGTAATGGGAGAAGATACACTTGGCCAGCCTAGATACGGGATTAATAGGCTTATTTGTTGGATTCATGGGTGTTATTGGAATTATTCTTTTTATTTATTATCTCAAATATAGTAGAGACAAGTTCACGCAAAAGTATGGAGCACCAGATTATAACACGGCATTAAAGGTGTCTGAAGGACTTTTTCCTAGTTATAACATCTATTTAGAAGCTCAAAAACGACAGGCAGAAAATTTCCATCAATATAATGTAACAGAAAGGTACAAAGTTAAGAGCTATCCATTAGCATTCAGAATTGTGAGTGGGAAATTCCCAACATATGAAGCTTATCAATATGCGATAAATGAGGGGTACACGAACTATCTAGAGTGGAAAAAGAAAGAACAAATAAAGGAGACACTTGTTTCCTTAATACAACGAGCAGAGAGTGTCCATCGCGATGATTTTATGACAATAATGGGATTTTCTAATAGTCAACAGTTTATGGATTGGTTCATGAACCTTCCTCACTACAGCCCATTTATTTTGAAAGGGGATGTGATTAAGTTTCGCAAGTCAAAAAACCAGTCGTTTGAGGAACTTGTGAATGATACAATATGCTTTATACATAATCCACAATATCAAGGGCAATCAGACACGAGCGATGAACCACATCTAGAACCAGCCTATCTTGCTGACTTGTCTGAAAATCAACGTCAAATAATGGATGACCTACGAATGGGAAAAGCAATCCCATCATACCAAATAATTGAAACTTTTCAAGTAAAAGAGATGGATATAGTACCAACAATCCAATCATATATACCCGAGGGAGAATTTATTACTAGAATTGAAGATCTATATCGAATGGTCAAACCAACACATTTTTGTCAGTTATGCCAAAAACCAACAGATAACATCCCCTATTTTCAATGTGTATCATGCACTCGTTATTTATGTCAAGGACATTATACCGAAATCAAGCAGCGAGGATATCCTTCTTGTCCTGAATGTAGTGGAGATTTATCTGCTTTACCCATTAAGTGCAAAGGATGTGGAATCACATACCTAAATTGGAGTAACATGAAGAATCATGTGATGTGCCAATTCTGCAACTATCAGTTGGAGCATCCAGATATCTCCATGTTAAGGCCTCCCGCATCAATCAAAAGTCAGGTTTATGAAAACTCTCAAATTAAGGAACTTCCCAGTCAGTCGGAGGGATTATTCTGTATTAAATGTGGAGCAATGCTAGACGCAGAAAAAATATGTCCTAAATGTGTAAAACCAAGATAAGAGTAATTCTCATTAAAATAAGAAGAAACGTTATACAGACATCAGACCGACACATTCGTAGACGAAGATTTACGCTCCTAAAGCCAACTGACGATAGGAATCCTTAAATACAACAAACTTCTATAGTGGTTTTACTACGGATCGAATTCGGAAGGAATTACCATGGATAGAGAAAAAAGACTATTATTGCTCTTTGTATTGATATCATTCTTATTAACCAGTTTGATTAGGAATACTTCTACAAATCTAGTAATCGAGCAAACCCAAAATCCTATCTTATTTATTCATGGTCGGGGAGGAGACACGACAAATTGGAAGGATATGATGAAAAGATTCACAGAGGATGGATGGCCAAATTCAACTCTCTATGCATATAATTTTCAGAATACAGTTATTTGTACCGAACAACAAAACATTGATAACGCAAACCAGATAAAACAGTGGGTCAATGATATTCTAGCAACAACAGGCGCGAAGAAGATAGACTTAGTGGCTCACAGTATGGGTGGAATAAGTAGTCGCTACTATATTAAATTTCTTGCAGATACAATAACATTGATGACTACGTGACCTTAGGAAGCCCACATCATGGTTCTCCAACACAAAACTGTGTTTACTCTTATGATACTCCAACTTCTTTCATGATTTCACTGAATGAAGGAGATGAAACTCCTGGAGGGATACTAAATGATGCAATAGGAGAGAGAAATGACACATTCTTAGGAGTGACATATAATGGGACTCATATTCCTGGAAATATCTCATATACATCGATTTACAGTAGTGATGACAAGATAGTAACACCCTACAATACCTCTTATCTGGAGGGAGCCCGTAATATACTAATGCAGGGATTAAACCATACTGAACTAGTGACCACACAAAGTGGATATGAACAGGTTAAGGAAGCTGTTGAGGATCAAGCTCCAATTACTAGCACTTCCACAACCAGTCAAACAACTACAACGACTGGGACTGCCACTTCAGAAACGTCAGGGGTAACTCTTTTGGCGAGTTTCCTCAGTTTAATGGTGATTCATTCTATAAGGAGAAAGAAAAATTAAGGCCTTTTTTAATGAAACTTTCCCCTCCTCGAATAACTCAGTTTCTTCAGGCATAGAAACTCCCATTCCTTACAGGAATTCTAGTATAATTCATGCTTAAAAGATTTTAAAAAGTTAAGGTTAACTTGATTACAAAAAATTCCCCGAAAATAAAAAACCAGACACCAGACCGAAACACTCCCACTCGAAGAATTACACTCCTATTGCTTTTGAAGCCAAATCGTGGAATATGTTAATAATTCCTTCTTTATTAGATGGTTGAATCTCATAATACGAAGCTCCCAACCTGGTTGCTAACCTCCGTCCCTCAGTAGTTACTACTTCTTCTAAGTCGGTGATAAAACCCACTAAAGCAACAGGTATGTTAGGAATATAGATATGAAACCTTTTACACCAACCAGCGACAGATGTAAAGGAATTTCTATCTCCCTTGTCAAAAGTGACGATAACCCCTGATGCTTCACGGAAGTAACCTGGCTGTAATTGGGCAAAATGCTCCACAATGTCGGTAAGAAAGAGATCAAAATAATCGTATTTTGCATTTTTTATAACGATTTGCGTTTTTATAGATTCGACTCTGGATTTAAGACGGTTTGAGTCGGTTGAAGAACGAGATTTGGTAAAAGAACGAATCAGCTGTGTCTTCAAATCATCTGGAATTCCTATAATACAAAATCTTAAGGTAGAATCATCAAGAGATTTCACTCATGTTACATCTCCCTTCTTGTGTCATTAAGGATTCCTTGATTATAAAAATATTCATTTGTTGATTTGAGGAACTCAAAATCGAGTCGAAAGGTATATCCTTAAAATCTAATAACCCGAATATTAAAAACCAGACACCAGACCGAAACACCTCAACTCGAAGAATTACGCTCTTAAAGCCAACTGACGATAGGTCCACTCGTTTTCCACAATTTTATCGAAAATTAGCCTTGTGCGATTAGTGGCAGCCACATTTGAAGGAGGATATTGGTTCATTCTTCTTCATCAAAGATGACTACTTCCAAAGGACTCCTCTTTTTCTCCTCTTGAATAAATTCAGTAAGGGTCTTCTGAGCATTCACAAGAAAAGTAATGAGCTTTTGAGGATCTCGAAGAGCTGTGGATTGAGTTTTACCTGATTTGGCTAATTCACGGAAGGCTTTCCAGTAATCAAGAGATGCTATAAGGAGGTGAGGATCCCATTGGTTCCTTAGTGATTTACTCACAATTACAGCGGCATTGGATTCAATTTGTGAGAAGTATTCAGAAAGGTTATCAAGATGCTGAAGATTAGTGTCTAAAAAACGACGAAGATGTTCTTTTACAGATCGATCCAGCAAATCTTTTCCAGATCGGAGATGAGTATAAAGAACACTCTCAAAAATAAGTTCATCCATCTTTAGCAGCCATTCAAGTGAGAGAAACTGGACAATACTATCGAAGGTCTGAAGATCATCAGGAGTCATCTCGTCGTAAGCTCCACCAAGCTCATGAGTCAACTCTTGGCCTTGGGCAGTAGTCACAACCTCAGATTTATCCAGAACACCGATAAAGATAAGGAGACGAGGAAAATTAGGATTATCTCGCTTAAGTTTGTGAAATAGTTCTTTGGTCGAATTAAAAAACCGATCATTGCTTTTGGAGAAAGCAAAGACAGCTGCAGCAGAGCCACTAAAGTGACTTGAACTGATTGAACCGAAATGAGGTTTGGTGGAGATGTCTAAAAGAATGAGTTTAATAAAGTTATCATCCACCTTAATGGATTTGGTAGAAAAATAAAACCCTAAAGTAGACCTGTGAGAAGAATCTTGTACAACATCAGCATAAGAACGTAACAATGGGGTTAAGACTTCATCAGGATAACTGAGAAAACTAATTTTGAGGACATATGGGTCATCGTTACCCTGAACCTGATCAATCCCATCCGAATTCAAATCTACAATCTCCGAAAATTAAAAGACAGACACCAGACCGAAGCGCTCTTATTCGAAGATTTACTCTCCTAAAGCCAACTGACGATAGGTCCACTCGTTTTCCACACGGTTAGCCCTTGTGCGATTAGTGGCAGCCAGCTAAACCTGTCGGCCGAAGCCTCCATGCGTACACTGCTGCTCTATCAACGGGAT
>JAEOTY010000105.1 GCA_016839625.1 Candidatus Hodarchaeota archaeon | reverse complement strand
TCATTTTGGTGTTCACTATGCTTTGAAACCCAAAAATCCCTATCGTCGTACTTATGGAGAGTTATTTTTTCGAAAATTAGAGGAAGTTATTAACAAAGCCATTTCAGACCATCATGTTGATTTCATTCTTCATTCAGGTGATTTTTTCAATCGTAGTAAACCTCCTCCAGAAGTTGTCGATCGTGGAGTCAAACCTTTTCAATTAGCAGCGAAGAGAGGAATCCCCATCTTCATAATACCAGGGAATCATGAGAGAAGTAAACTTCCTCTTGGTCTTCTTCCTTTTTCTGATGCCAATATCAACTTGTTTTCAAAACCATGCTCCTATATTTTCAAGAAAAATGGAATTTCCATTAAATTAACAGGCTTTCCCTATATTAGACACAATATTAAGAAAAATTTCTCAAGCATTCTCAAGAAAGCTTGGAGGAATTCCAACAGAAAAAACTCGACTAAACCTGATTATTCTATCTTAGCGACTCATCAGCTTATCGAAGGATCTCGTATTGAACACTATACTTTTCACAGAGGTCACGATGTGATATTATTTCGTCAAATTCCTAGAATGTTCAATTATGTCGCTTGTGGACATGTTCATCGTTTTCAATTTCTTTATAATCCTAAACATTCTTCTATAAAGTCTACGAATAAATCATACTCCGTTGAACAAGACAATATCAAGCAAACATGGCAATTCAATGGCAAAAATGGTTTCCATTCTTCCCAATTTCCCAATCCCATAATCGCATATCCTGGATCACTTGAACGAGTATCAATTGCGGAAAAAAATGAACCAAAGGGGTATATCATTGGTGAACTTCAATTATCAGGAGCAGGCAATAACGTACGAATTTCATGAATTGAATGCCATAAGGATAGTATATTTAGTCTGGGATCTTTCTAAAGCAACCATCGATGATTATTTCACCCAATCACTTGAGAAACTATATTCAATCGGTTCCTTAAAAGCAGAAGAGAAAAGAGGAGGATTAACTGCAATTATCAGAGTAAAAATTCAAGGAAAAAGATATGATTCATCTAAGAATCTGGAGCATCTTAAACAAGAAGCAAAACGTCTCAATATCTACCTTACATTCTCATATAGCTCTACTGCAGCATAATAGGGAATAAATTGAAGATTTGAGTTTCCGATATACAGGGATCTAAAAAGAATATCAAAAAATGTTTTATTGTGTCACGTCTCAAACAGTTTCTTCGAAGATCAAAAAAAAGTCAGGATGAAGAGGAAGAAGTTCCTGAAAAGCCTATAAAAGCTGCAAGAGGCTTAAGACGAGTCCTAGCTATTTTTCAGCTTTATTTTCCACTCGGAATGTATCAAAGAGCATTGGAATGGAGATTAGTTTCAACAACACCTTCTACAACTAATGAAGAAGCTGAAAGCAATGAAACCAGGGAAGTAGAAGAAGTTATTGGGAATAATAAAGTAATCACTATTCAAGAAAAACCATTCCGTTCTCGGTTTGGGTATTTCAGCTCAAGAACCTTACTACAGAGTTTTGGTCTGTCTATTGTTTTCACTGCTCCAATTTCTCTGCCATGGATTTTTAATGTAGTTATTCCATTCTCAATTGATCTATTACCATTCGGTCTTGCGGATGTTATTCGTGACATTATCAACGCTATTTTAGCCTTCTTGTCACCGCTTGCAATTGTTGTAGAAATCATCATGATAATCTCTAACTTTGTTGGAACTTACAATCCTATCTTTTTCTATGGCACTACACTATGGATTCTTAGTATGTTAGGCCTTACTGATGTTGAGGAGGCGTTTAATGTCTTTGAAAATTCAGAAAATAATGGTACAGGTTCTATGGTGGAACTTATGGCTACTCATTTCCAATCAAAGTTCGTTCTGATTCAAGATTTTATAGCACCATTCCTGATTTTAGTTGCAGGTTCTATCTCTTTCTTTCTCATCGTTCGTCGTGCACGAGCTATTCTTTTTGAAATTCAGACAGAGAAAGAACAGTCTAAAACCATTGAAAAAATTAAAAAGACCCTACTAAGTTATTATCTTGATGAGGGCTACTCACAGGTCGAATACACCGAGAATCGAATTGCTTCATCACCAAAATTAAAATGGTTGGCTCGCCTTACGAAATATGGGCCAATCTTTTCAGTTATTTTACCCATTTCTCTGGCTATAATTGTCATTATCCTTTAAACCATAAAACGTTATCAAGAACCACAAATTCTCGTTATTTGAAGGTTATCTTTAATGCACACTTGAATGGCTTTATATGAGAATCGAGCCTAAAAAATTCATGATAAGGAAGTTCTTTTATAATAAACTTTATAGAGGACCTTACATTGTTGGATAAGAAACCTCTTCTGATATGGTTTATCATATGCCTAATAATTAGTGTTGTTGGAAGTAATATTCAAGTACAAGCCTCGGAAAAACCAGAGTACTTCTTCTTTGTGCACATGATAGCCCCTACATCTTCTGGCCCGAGACTTAGATATACCAAAGGTATGGAAGTGGAGTTACCCAAAATTGGGATCAATACAGAACTAGAACTGGTGAGTTGGGCAGCAGTAGGTCCTCGTTGTACAGACCAAGAAGTAGGAATGGATAGTGAAGGCGGATACGACATTTGCTTCTTCGGTATGTCGTTGGGAACCCCAGAAGGACATCCTGGTGACTTAATACAAAGTGCTTATGGAGCAGATGCGATTCCCCCAAAAGGGTATAATGTCATGTATTGGTCCCCTGAAATAGGGAAGAACTATAACAATTACCGTGCACAAGAATCAGATGACTTAATACAAGAAGTCACAACCAATCCAAACCTATTAGAATCCAAAAGGGATATTATCGTGTGGCAAAAGATCTGGTATGATGTCATGCCGAATGTGCTAATTTATAACCAATACGAGGTTCAAGCTATTTCCACAGGTCTTTATGGTTATGATCCAGTAAGACTTCCTTTGAATTCTATCGAAGACGTCTGGTTGA
>JAEOTY010000104.1 GCA_016839625.1 Candidatus Hodarchaeota archaeon | reverse complement strand
TTAACCAGGAATGAATAATGCTGTTTAAGTAAGGCCTGAATTCAGTTACGTCAAACTGAAGATTTCTCTTAACGGCATTATTTCTTTCGGTTTTTCTCTTGACCATTAGCTATACTTTTTATGGAACCTCGAGAGAATAACCTCACTAATAAAGGAACATTACTTACCATTTAGACGGTAAATAGATAAAAGGAAAGCTATTTTATATTCTTGAGACTCAAAAATCAAGTAATTTCATACAGGTGAGGGATTCTTAAAGTATACGGTATACCTAACACGAATATAGGGTAAAGAGAAATGCTAATAGGTCACCCAAATCTGATTATCTTCAAGGCAAAAATATTGTTACTGTGCTCCATAAAACTCAAATAGTTACATTCCTGTACCTAACCAATGATCTCTAAAAGTCTTTTATTGGGAGTTCTACCCAGTTCATCATCTGCATATTCCGGTTTAATGCAATCTACAAAGTACATCTCAAGTTCTCCCCTCTTTTTTGTAGAAACTATTCCACGATATTGGATCATAAAATAAGGTTTGATAGCATTATATGTGGCCCCGGAGATATTGATTTTACCTGTATCACCGGAGCTTTCCATAAGAGAGGCAACATTTACTGTATCACCCCAGATATCATACCTGAATCTTGTCCTCCCTATGACTCCTGCAGCAAGGGGGCCTGTATGGATGCCAATGCGAATATTCCATACTTCTTCACCAACTGCGCTTCTGATCTGGTTCAACATTCTATTGAAACTCCGTATTTCTATTCCCATCAGAGCGGCTTGAATCGCATGCACCCTGTTTGGAACAGGAACACCAGCTACACACATAAAGCTATCCCCTATTGTTTTGATTTTCTCGAGGTGATATTTATCACAGATGAGATCAAAGAATTCAAATGCCCTGTCCAATTCTAATACAACATCTTCTGGTTTCATCTTCTCTGCAATCTTGGTGAATCCGACAAAATCAGTGAACAATACTGTTGCTGATTCATAAATTTGTGGCGAATATTTATGATTGATCTTAAGCTCAGCAATAACAGGCTCGGGGAGAATATTGCCAAGCAGTTGGTCAGATTTTTCTTTTTCCTGTTCAACCATCTTTGAATGGAGAAAGGATTTCTTGTGTAAGTTAAGCCCTAGAATTGACCAAATAGAGACTATAAGCATTGTTCCGAGCAGAAAAAAATTATTGGCAATAAAAATAGGCCATTGATATTCATGGTAGTTTCTATCAAAAATGAAAATTAAAGCAAGGTACGTCAACCAGATCACCACAACATTGAGCGCAGTTTTTCGAAAACCCCAGGACAAGGCTACCAGTTGAGCTAACATAACCATAGATAAACCAGCATAATAGGGACTACTTTCACCTCCTGTAAGAACAGTCATAGTCGTGATACCTAATGCCAAACATTGGAAAAGGGCAAAACCTAGAATATCAGCTATTTTAATTGCATTAGCTGTATAGGTAAGAAGAAGAATCAAGAAAATAAAGGGCACGACAATACAGCGGATGCTAATCAATGTTCGGTATTGTCCTGGAAAAAGAATGCAATCTAAAAAGCCAAATAAGGGATATAAGAATAGTGCTATCCAACAGATAAAACGGATTGAGAAAATCGAACTTTTTCGAATTTCGACCTCAAATTCCTCTCTTACTTCAGGAGGAAGCTCGAAAAAGAGATCTTTAACCTTTTCCAGAATTTTTGTAGTACTCAATTTAGATCTCTAAAACGTAGCGCAGACAAAACGAGAAGAATGCTCATCTTATTTAGACGAGCTAATTTAAGAAGCCTGTTTGGGCTTTGAATCGACACATAGTGGTTAATTTCCACAAAAACAATTCTTGAGCACGGAACTCTCGTCCACTAACTCCCGTTAAAGAAAACAAACGGGCACTCATTTTAGGCCACAGAATTGGGTAACATCTTATTTTTAGGCTGATTTTCTAACATTGAGAAACATCTGGATACCTGTCTCATCAAAGAAAATAGTGGATTCTGCATCCTGAATGCCATCCAAAAGATCAGCAAAGGCTTCTTCTGTTCTGTAATAAACTACCCAATCCATCCAGTATTCCATGTAATATCTATTAGGATTATTGGTGTGAAAGTTTCCAATGAGTAATTGTCCTCCGGGGAGGAGCAGGTCATATAATTTT
>JAEOTY010000103.1 GCA_016839625.1 Candidatus Hodarchaeota archaeon | reverse complement strand
TCACACTAGTGTATTTGCCTTAATTTGGGAGGGTAGAAGCTTCTTTTTCCATTTTTAAAAGAAAACTCTTGGATCAATTGCTTTCATTTGTGGTAGTAGGTTTGCGAGAAATGAAAAAAAAGGGGAAGGGAAAAGAGATATGGGGGAGTGTACCTCTTATTTTATTCTTCATCCTCAAATAATGCACGTAAATCAGCTCGTTCATAGAAGAGCTTCCTAGAGAAGCCTCCTTCACGAGCGGTATTCGTGGGGTTAGGTTTAACTCCACGAGCAATTAGTCGTGCCTTGGCACTTTTTGCAATCTCTACAGTGACGTATTTACGTTTGTAGGATTGTTTATGGGCCCAATTACCGTATTCGGCACGAAGCTCCTGAAAGGGAGTCTCGATAACGAATCATTAGTAACATCAGGTGAAATTCAGAATAGCCATCTTCTCAAATTTTCTTTTTTTACTTATCAGTTCCAGAAAGTTTTAAAAATCGCTACAATGTTTCTATCTTTGTATAATGGAAATCACATTTAGCGAGCATGCATTACGCAAAATGGGTCTCTACAACTTAGATAAATCAGAACTCGAAGGATTAGTAAGAGCTAGTCGTCCCTCATATTTTGACATCCGAACGAATGCCTTAATTATCATTGGGAACATCACTTTAGGGGTTGGTGTTCGGAAATCAGTGGTTGTTATTGCTGATGAGAAAGGTTCTAAAAAAGTTGTGACTGTATATCCATGTTCCAAATTAGAGAATGAAATCGCTAAGAAATTAAAGACAAAAAGGTGGCTAAAAATTGAGTAAGAAGTCAAAACAGAGCTGGTATGATAGTGCATCTGATATTCTATATATCCAAGTACACAAAGGAAGTCTTGCTGATTCCAGAGAGATTTCAGAAGACATTCGCTTCGATCTTGATGAAAAAGGGGAAGTTTTGGGTATAGAAATACATCAAGCACGTACTCGTGTTTTAGAACCAATAAGCTCTGAGATTGCGGTTCTCTTGGAGAAAAGTATTCAATCAGTATGAAATAGTATCTTGTGCTACACTGGTTTTCCTGTAATTTTTCTTAATACTAGTTTGTGTTTTATTTTTCAGTGTGGTATTTTTATGTGAAGTCACCGTGAAAAATTGGTACAAGGAATTGGTTCGAAAGCTCAGCCTAGAGATCACTGTTTAAAGAAATGCGCTTGTTAAAGTTACAACATCAAGGTTCGGGTGGATTGAGTGTTCTTTTTTTGTTTCTTTTGAAGTGAATTTTCAAACTCTTTTTCAAATAATTGACAGATTATTCCCATTATAAAGAAAAAGAAATGTGGAAGGGAAAAGAGATGTTTAGAACGATAAAATTGGGGGGTTTTTTCCCGAAATTGACTCAACAAAATTTTAGAACGTATTATTGATCTACACCACTTGTTTTGGGCTTCTGTATTAGTCTTTCTGTAAATGAGTCGAATTTTCCATATAGATCTGGGAGCTGAATAACAATCGATAACTGGTACAAAACAGGATAATTAATGTTGGAATGAGTAGCGCTAAGAGCGCGCGCATAATTAGCCGGATTAGCAGAAATAGAATGGTTTGATATTGAATATTTAATAAAAGGATTCTTATGATATGGTTTATCAGGAAACCAAAGATGGCTCCGAGTGTACCAATGATCCATAATGGAGGGAGAATCCGTGTTAACGAATAGTTCTTGTAAGGATTCCGTTGTTTTGTTCGTTTGAGGATTTGATCTGTTAAGTAAAAAAGAATAGAATAACAAAGAATATCTAGAAGGAAAAAATATCCGAAATCTAAGAGAGGTGAAGAACGAATTTCGAGATCTAAGCGGAACAGAATAAGAATAATTTCACTGATAATTCTAAATAGTAGATCATATCTCAGCCAATTTAACGATTGAAAAGCAAGGAGGCATAGGAGAAGTAAATAGTTAGTTAATGGAAAGAGTGATGAAGCTTGGGGTAATTTTTTTGTGGGTCTTCTTCCCATTTGAGCTACGCGGAAGAGAACCAATATACTAGGCCCTATCGGCACGCGGGCTATCAAATTAAGCTGTTTTGCTATATAATTAATGTGAGTAAGGTCGAACAATATCATATAATTTTTAATGAAAAGAAGTTGGAAAATTATGGGGATAAGAAGGGAGCCAATGGTTGCCCCTATCATCCCAAAACTTATCAACTGGCATAAACTGAATTTCAAAGAAAATCTTCTGTCCTGTCTTTTCAGGATCGATTTTTCTAGGGGTTGACCTGTGAAATAATATAATACGGGGTAAAGAATGATATTTGCAATTAATATCAGTATTATATGTATTATATCAGTAAAATAAACCTGATCTTCAGAGAAAGCAGTTGGCGGATTTTTACTGAAATAATCATAAATTAAGTAATTCACACCTTGATAGGAGACTGAATAAAGCGCTGTAGAGACAAGTAAAACATAGAAGCTAATAGATAATGGTAGGAACGATGGGTGAGTTATATTCTTATGATTACCTTGATTTCCTCTACTCTGAACCAAATTCAATGACCCTCTTTTTAGCTAAATACATGATGAGAATACCCATCGGAATAAGGAGTAACATTACCAACAGTTCTTCCATTCCATATTCATGACCAATATCGGCTCCGAACAGTAATACAACGAAAATTAAGAGCCCTCCAATAAACCAGAATAATCCAACAAGGAAAGCACCAATCTGAATAATGAGAAAAAGCAATGAATCTCTTTTAAGTTCCAACATCAACCCCTCGGTTGGTCAAGATCGAAATCTTGTTAGAAAAACCACGAATGACCTCCCTCATTATTAGATAAAAACTCTTCTTTAAGCTGAATCTCACCTCCCTTCAAAAATTCATGGATCTCTTTCCTTGTGGGGACTGGTGTTTTTTTCAGGTGATCCCAGCGTATTGTTCTTCAATGAAGAAATTCTTTGTGAGTCTTTTATACATGAAATCGACTAGCAAAACAAAAAAGAATCCAAGTACCTCTATTATAAAAAATGAATTACTATGAGGGTGACAATATTCTGGAGGATGAAGTCAAATTAAAACGATCTCTCATAGATTTCAGTATTCTTCTGTTGATCATCATTGGAGTAATCGGGATGGGGTTTGCATATTATTTTGGCATGGCTCCGATCAATCTGGATCCTCCTTTGTCTGAGAGAGAAGAAACAGTTGTCAGAATAAGCATTAGTTGCTTCTTTCTGAGTCTATATGCCATCGGAATAGGTTTAGTTTTAGCATTTAAAAGAAGAGTCTTATTAACAGGGCCACTTGGTTTCTTCTTCCTTTTTCTTGGGGGGATTATTGTAGTAGAACATTTCACAAGAAGGTATGAAAGATACGCTAAGTTGGGATATACAAGTCACATGGACTACGGTACTGCTCTGGCAGAAGTAATAGTATGGGTTATTATCATGTTTGTAGGGATCTTTCTTCTAGTGATCTTTTTTCTCCGATCAGGTACCAAATTTATTTGGAAGAAAATCCAGAGGGAGCCTCTTTAGTTAAACTCTATTCGGTAACGGTGAGAAATCGTTACAAAGAGTTGGTCCGCAAACTTAGTGTTGAGATTACAGTTTGATAAGCATCATTAGATACCTTAGTAAAATTGGGAGAGGTAGAGTCATCTTTTTCTCTTTTATTGTTTAATCGAATTATCCCTCCAATTTTTTTAGCAATCTTCTCAATGAAGCTTAGGTCATTCAGCTCTAAATTATTGAAAAAAAGGTGGAAGGGAAAAGAGATATGGGGGAGTGTACCTCTTACTTTATTCTTCATCCTCAAACAATGCACGTAAATCAGCTCGTTCATAGAGGACTTTTCTCGAAAAGCCTCCTCTGCGAGCGACAGCTGTTGGGGTCACTGTGAGGCACTGTAAGGAACTTAGGAGAGTTCACTCTCGATTCGTTTGATCAAAGATTGCTCCGTTTCTGGCTTATAAACTTCAAGATTCAGCTCATTCGCAATATCAGTCACGTATTTGTCGCCAGAACAGAAATATGTCGCCTTTAAGCTCTTACTGCTGGATATCTGAATTGCGTCAACAATATAAAGTCGGTTTTTAAGAACATAGGTCCAAGCATCCATTTGTAATGCGCTTAAGGTGGGGAGGATTACCAATTGATTTATTCTCAGTAGTCGTAAGGTTTCATCGGTAAATTTTGCAAGCATTTTGTGGTAAGTCTCTTGATCCACCCAGTTTCGTTTCAAGTATTGATCAAATACGC
Organism: Candidatus Hodarchaeota archaeon; assembly: GCA_016839625.1. GTDB lineage: Archaea > Asgardarchaeota > Heimdallarchaeia > Hodarchaeales > Hodarchaeaceae > Hodarchaeum. The sequence goes on along the minus strand of JAEOTY010000103.1, from coordinate 3,589 downwards.
CTAAGACCTCCCCAATATTGAGGAGATTATATGCTAAGGTTAAGTATCCTTGCCCTGCTCGGTCAAATAAAAAATCAGCAAAAGAGGTTCCTTTTTCCTGGATATATCGTTTTACAATCATAGAGCTATCGAGATAAATTAACATGGGAATTTCTCATCTCACGAATTACTTTCTCTGCGGGTTCAGGTATTGTTGGTCGTTCCTGCTTGATTTGTTCTATTGAGAATGCTTGAACATTTGTTGGTTGAACCAATTTCCTTAGATTGTCTTCCAGGTCAATTAGGGTGTTATCATCAATAATTTTGTTTAATTCACTGCTTAAAGCTCTCATTGTACCACTGGAACGATATACTTGATCTTTAAACTTCTCCCAAGACTTTTTTTCTGTGTAGAAGCTTACTTTTTCAGTCAAAAAATATCACCTGTATGACTCTTTAGAACTAAACTAGTAAAATAAGATATAAAATTTTCTATTATAAACTATCTTATCCTATTCAATCTTTTTTTAACACAGAAGTATCTGTCCGCACCAGATACAAGGAATTAATCCAAAAGCTCAGCATAGAGATCACTGTTTGAGAAAACACGCTTATTATAGTGAATAGATCAACATTCGGGTGGATGGAATTTGCTTTTTGAACAGATTGGACTAGACATGATGACTGTGATTGGATAGCAATTCCATATTCATGAATACTCGAATACAGGTCTTATGAGACAAACAAATGAGATAAAAAGCCTTATAATGGGGTGTTTTTCCTTTCATGCGTCTATAATCTTCTAGCATTATTTTTAATTTGTCAACGTTCTTCTGTTTCAGTACATTAAAGGGGATTTTGAGGTTTCCGCTAGTGATACCGATTAATATACCTGCTCCACTTTGAAACAGTTTTTTGATGGTTTCGTACTTAAGTGTCGTTCCGCTATCGAACTCAATAGCGAAAATTAGCATTTTTTCCCTTCTCGCTACTAAGTCTATTTGTTGTTTCTTCTTAGATCGGCCAATAATCTGGGTTTTCGTTGATATGTAAGGAATCTCATATTCCTCTATACACTGGTACTCGTATGAAGTAAAATATTCCTTGAGTGTATGTAATAACGGCTCACGAAGATACTTGCGTCCTATTACGTCAAACTTATAGCAGATGGAAGATATATCCTCCAGCATTTCTTTATAGGACATTTTTCTTACTTCATTCCTATGTAAAAGTCCTAAAAGAGGATCTGAATTTGAATTGTGTTTACGATTCAGTTTTTACTATTTTCAACGAACCTCTACAAACAGGACATTTCTTCATACCTACCTGATAACAATTATCGCAGAGAGAGCGATGACACGAGGAACACTCATAACGTGACTCAATCTTGGGGTAGAATTTCTGACACAGGCTGCAGAAAAATCGATCTTTCTTTTTGAGGATTTTTACTTGTTCTGCGGGGACATACTCGATTGTTTGTAGACCTACATTATACGTAGGAGCCAGTTCAACCTCTTGGTCTCGGATCGGCTGTAATACACTTAAGACTTCTTGTGCATGCGTCAACGTTGGATTGGGAATCGTATCTCCCATTGCTTTATCAATTGAGGGTTTAATGAACGTATCCACAAGATTCTTCATCGCATCTCCTGCCAGTTGAAAGAGTCCTGCTATCGGATCTTTCGTTTGTGGTTTGTAATCTTTCACAAATCCATCAGTTATCTTGACCACATTCTCCACGGTTAATTCTGGGGGATCAGTGATTGGTAGTAACCAATTTGGATGAGTGATAACACTCTCCAGCGATAAGGAAGGATCTTTCAGTAAATTGGGAAAATACTGTCGTATTTCGTTGTCGAGTTCAGCAACTCGTGATTCAATTAAATCTGAGGAATATGGAATATTCAATCTATTCCGATCATAATAGCTTAATGCGACTCGTGTTGATAGGACTCCTAATCGGCTATGTTTTGCGAGTTCCAATATCGAGACAGAACTCCCCGTTTTCCCTTTCAAACTTTGATGAGTCTTAACTACCCGAACCACGTTTAATTCAATATCATTGGTCTCAAATAAATCGAAGAATGAGGGTATTTTCTTTTCAGGCATTTCAATAACACTATTACAGAAATTAACTAGCTCTCGTGCATTTGAAGTCGCGTAATTTAACCCTATGACTACTTCTGTCAAATTAATTTGCTCTTTTTTAATAAATGGAAAAATCAAGATCGATTGAGTATCCAGCTGCTTTATCTGCTCTGGTTCATATTTTTTCAGCGCCTGAGGTGCTCGTGGATGGTTGAAATAATGGATGACCTCCTCCAACGTAACGGATGGGATTTTCAGCTCTAAAAACATTTCTTGGTTTGTTGGTAGGCGTTTCTGTTCATATACAAAGTGAAATATTCGTGTTGAATACTCATCTAATTCTTTAATGGGAATCGAGTACTTTTTCTCCCGTCTAAACCATCTCACTTAAGACCCTCACTTACAAGTGTTTATGTTTGCATTGGTTATTGCTCTCTTTGGATTTTTCTTTTAAGAATTAGCTTAAACTGTAGTTTATCTTTTATGCTCAATGTAAACCAACTTTTTATCCTGGTTAAGAATATCCTAGGAGAGGTGAAAAACATTGAAGTTCCTTGTTGTGGCAGAACCCCGTGAGGGAGTTCAAGCCCCAGAAAACTACCGAGAGTTAATCCAAGCTACTACTAAATGGTTTGAAGCAAAGCTTGCAGATGGATCCGTCGATTGTGTCTATCAGACCGTTGACGGTGGGGGTCTCGCTATTGTAAACGTAGACTCCCATGAAGCCCTTTGGAAACAACTTATGAGTTATCCGCTAGGAATGTTGGTTAATTTTAGAGCTGAACCTCTAATCGACATTCAATTCACTTTCAAAAAGATACTCGAGTCTCTGATGTAGCTTTCCTTTGGTTATCTCTCTTTCCCACCTTTTTTTTGACCATACCAATCTTAATTCTACTCAACTTATTGTTATGATTGATCGTAACGGACACTTTTCCTCAAAGTTTAATATTGGAAGATTGTCCCTCAAGAACGTGTTTTTGCATGAAAATATATTTAGATAAAAGCAGCGAAAATTATAACGATGAACGAATATTTCCGATTCTTTTTTGAAATATTGGATGACACACCTCAGGATGGTCTTTAATGAAAAGAAGAACCATTGTAATAGCATTCCTCATTCTCTCATTGTTTCTACTAATCCAACCCACATTAGGATGCACAATCATTTCTCAGCAAGTTGGTGATACGGTTCTGTTTGGAAATAATGAGGATTATCTGCTTAAGAATACCATGATAGGATTCGTCCCTACCCAAGGTTCGAGTTATGGATATGTGTACTTGGGTTTTAATCTCAATAACGATTCTGCTGATGGATATCCTCAAGGGACACTGAATGATCAAGGATTAGCGTGTGATGGCAATGGTCTCCCTGCTGCTTTCCTGAGTCCCAAGGTGGATAAACCATCTGTGGGAAATCTCATGTCGAGAGTCATGAGAGAATGCGCCACGGTTAATGAAACGATCGAATGGTGTCAGAATCATAACTTTGGTAGTTCAATGAGTTACCAATTACATTTTG
>JAEOTY010000102.1 GCA_016839625.1 Candidatus Hodarchaeota archaeon | reverse complement strand
GCTTTTTCTTCCATCAGCTTTAGAGGTTCTTCGAAAAATTCAGCGTACTGACTAGGAAGCTTGGAATAATCCTGTATATGGGATTGAATTTCACGCTCCATCTGTTCTACCAATGAGGCAACTTTTCGTTCAATGTAAGCCCTTAATTGCCAATATTCCGTTAAAGCTTCAGAATAGTCAAGACTAGCGATCTCTCTGTCAGTGGAATAAACTATAGTGGATTTTCGTGATCGTAACAAACGGAACAGTCTTTTATCGACTCCCTCAATATTTTCTATTTGCTTTTTTAACTCGATAACAATCTCATTCTTGGTTTCTTCAATTGTTTCTAAGAAAGATATATATTCCTTGATCACAGCCTCAATATTTCCAAATTCCGAGTATTGGTCAACTAAAGACACGATTTGTGTACGTCTCTCCCGTAAATCAAAACGCGTCTCTATAGGAATCAATGGAAACGGGATCGAAGTTAAATTTTCACGTATCCGAGAAGAAATCTTATACTTCCAAACTGGAATCTTTTCGTACTCATCTAGGAGTTCTTGATATCCCTTCTGGGCTGCAGCACTAATTTCCTCGCGAAATGACCTTAAATCTGTCAAATCTAGGATTGGTACATGTGCTTTTAATTTTAGAGGAATTGTTTCTAAATTTGTAAGTTGATTGTAAATAGGATGTGTCTCTTGGTCGATTTTATTCCAAATATCAGTCTTAATGTTTGTATTTATACGATGAAGGATTTCAATTTCACGAACTAATTCCTTTATATCAAGATCTTCAACGCTTCTTAGTTCTCTTTGCTGTTGAATTTGAACCTTCAAATCTTCAGACAGAATATCTCTTAAACTTTCACGAGAATCATATAAATTCAATAAATTTTGCCGTAGATTTTGTTGAGAAGGCTTGGAAAAATATGCAACAAGACGGGTCTCCCAATCTTTTATTTCTCGAGCCTTGTTTATTAATTCACTTGATGAAAGAACCTCAAAATCGCGAATGGTAGGCATTTGAGGACCCTCACTTACATTAATAACCTCCTGAATGTGAGGATTTTCCAAGAGTCGGAAGAAATAGTTCTGGCATTCTTCTGCTAAAGCTGATTTTAAATCATCATATCGCTTTGCTAGAACAACCCACTCGTGAAGGTTGTTTGTTTTACCCGCATCTTTCTCAACAGCACGTACATTCTTTATAAAATCTGGAGGAACAGGGATCTTCATTGCATGAATAGTTTTGCAAGCGTTGATTAGTTCAGAAGTACTAACGATTTTTTTAGTGGCAATAATCTGTTGTTGATGCCAAGAACGTATTTTTTCGATGTCTTGGATAATGGTGGGTATATTTGCAGACGAAACATCAATTTCTGGAGCTGGTGTAAAAGCAGATTCTAATCCCTCTTTCCCAATAATTTGTACTATTCGTCCGATTTGATCCTCCGTTTCTGTCTTGAGGGAAATTTCATATGTTCGAAGAGCATTTACAAATTCACTACTAAGTGAGTTTAGTTTTTTTTCCAATCCAATGAGAGTCTCTACCGAGGTCGTTTTCTCTACCCGGGCTTGAACATCTTGTACTTCCTCTTTCAAGACATCAATCTTTCTCCAAAGATCTAAACCAATTGAAGCAACTGTATCAAGATGTTGTTGCAACTTAGAAGACATTTGAATAATTGCTAATTGAATTTTCCCTTCAGTTCCTTTCCGTCGTTGTTTTAAATACGCATTTTCAGCTTCTAATTGATCGTACAGTTCGAGTAAATCAGTAATTGTCATGACATGGATGCTGGTTTTTGTAGTTTGACTTGTCACTCTTATTTTTTCTTCGTCGAAATCCACAAATTTTCCGTAAAGATCAATAATTTCTCGATTAAAAAGAAGGACAGAGATATTCTTTCCACGAAGAACTTCAGAAATCTGATTATATGTCCTGAGAACATTAGAACTGAATTTCACGATCTGCTTCGCATTAAAGCTTGGAATTTGGAGTTTACGAATAGTTTCTGTTTCTTGGGGAATAAATTTTGCGATTTCTTTAATATTATTAGCCAAATCAAAGTAAATCTTTCGATAACCAACGAGTAGCGCATTGAGTAAATCTTCTGTTAATTTGCCATACTTCTGTTTATTTTGTGTAAGGGTTTTATTAATCCCCCTTTTTTTCAAAAATCCAGCACCACTTAGATTTTTCTGTAATTTTTCGATTTCCATGACTAATTGTTGAGCCTCGTTAAGAGCAGATACAACCTGTACTGTGGGATCAAGAGAACGTAATTCAGTTACTAAATCTCTAATTGTATGAAGAATTTCCTTTGAAACGAGGAGCTCTCCTGTTTCCGTTGACATGATAACCAGTATTCCTAGAAATTAACCTACAACCTCTTCTTCAATTTCCTTATCTAGAGAGTTCTTATATATTTCAATAATATTTCTAAAATATAATTTTCTATTTGAAAACATTGATTTTACTGATCTTTTAAATCCTCCTAAATCAAAGTAATCTCCGAGAGAGGTATTTCAAAGATGGAAACAGTATGCTTGATTTCTATTGGGAATGAATTGCTAACAGGGAATACTATCAATACTAATGCAACTTTCCTGGCGAAAAATCTCACGAACTTAGGTTTTATTGTAAAAAAGATCTTAACCATACCTGATGACCCAAAAATTGTTCCAGAAGAAATCTTACAGACAATATCATCTGGAAAATATCGCCTGATCCTAATAACAGGTGGTTTAGGGCCTACATGGGACGATTCAACCTCAATTTTTTTAGCAGAGGCATTAAATGTGGGTACAGAGGTTGATCCTGAAGCTTTATCAATAGTCAAACAACGGTATAAAGATTTATTCGAGAAACAACTTGTAGATAGTGCTGAAATTACTTCGGCCCGAAGAAAAATGGCAATTTTACCTGTTGGCGCTGTTCCAGTTGATAATCCAGTGGGAACTGCTCCAGGAATTTTCTTTGATCATAAAAAAACAAAAACATGGATTTTCTGTCTTCCAGGAGTACCCAGCGAAATGAAGGAAATGTATTGGTTGATTGAGTCTGAAATACAAATTCTAGTTGAGCAAAAAGAGATGGGTTATTTTGAAACAGAATTTACGACATCTTTTACTGATGAATCTCTGCTCGCGCCACTATTAATACAGGTGCGTCAAAAGTTTGATGTATGGATAAAATCTCTACCGAAATCATATCAAGAGAAAGAAAATATCCAAATTATTATTTCAAAATCAGCAACCTCAAAAGAAGCTTCAGAATTAGAAGTAAATGCTGCTAAGGCGTATCTTAACCAATTAATCAATACCTCACAAAAGAATGTGAGTAGCGACTAGAGCTCCAATCAAGACAAAGAAAATCACTAATGGACTTCCGATATTGAATTTTTGTTATTTCTTGATACTCTCAAACATAAATAATGATCACT
>JAEOTY010000101.1 GCA_016839625.1 Candidatus Hodarchaeota archaeon | reverse complement strand
TTTGGATCTTTTGTATTTATAAATGGTCGTGTATGAATGAGTCCTTTAGATGCGTGACCATAAATTGCTGCTTTAACTCCATATTTAGGAAAAACATCCTCTCGCAAATGCACCATGTAATTTCCTAGGTATTCAAGGGGAACTGTTTGATCCTCTACAAAAGCCATAATTCGACGAGGTTCACGAACTCTCTGAAGTAGCGGTACTGCGTTATGTCTAGCATACCATAGTTCAGCTTGCTCTGCTGGATCATCAGAATATCTCAAGTCTTTAGCAAGTTTTTCTTGTTCGATAATCAATTTTTTAGTTTTCTCAACTTTCTCTGCTCGAATCTTCTTGTCTTGTTCGTCAAATTCGACGTAAAGAATGTTGTCGACATCTTCGCGAATAAACTTCTTTAGAGCAGGATTCATTTCGACTCCAATTCTAATAACGCTTTTTTCTAAGATTTCAATAGCCGCTGCTCCTATTTGGTTTACAATCAAGTCTACCGCTCTTCCTGAATTACCAAGATTGTCAAAATCCATGACAATTAAGGTTTTATCTACAGGTTTGTCGATGAATCTAAGTTTTGCTTCTACTACAACTCCTAATGTTCCCTCTGATCCCATGAACATATAAGACAAGTTAATCTTATTGTCTTGTATTAAATCTTTTATATTGTAGCCACTAACATTCATTTTAACCTTGGGCCACTTCTCTGAAATGAGATTTTGCACTTCTGGATTATTAACCATTTCAACTGCTGATTTGTAAAGCTTGGCTTCCAATGTGTCAGCAGCAGTTATTTCTTTGTATTCTTCCGAACCGATTTCAATAGGACGGGTTCTTATTTCCTCCCCATTACTTAAAATTACGGTCAGTTCTTCAACAAAGTCAGCCATGTATCCATATTTTACAGCATGAGATCCTGAGGAATTTGTTCCTATATTCCCTCCAATGGTGGAATATTTTTCTGAAGAATTATCTACATATACAATTTTTCCTATCTTTGCTAGTTCGTGATTTAAATTCCCCATAATAGCGCCTGTTTGAACAATTGCATACGATTCTTCTTCGTTTATTTCTATAATTTGGTTCATATGATCTCTAATAGTTAGTACAATCCCTGGTCCCAAACATGCCCCACCTAAGCCAGAACCCCCTCCTCTAGGATGGATAGGAATGCCGTTGTCGTGAGCATATTTCATAACTGCTTTCACGTCTTCTACATCTTTTGGACGGACAACGCATGAAGGTACGATTCTATAAACGCTTGCATCAGTACTATAGAAGTTGCGTGTAATGTCGTCGGTCGCCACTTCCCCTTTTACTCTTTCTTCCAGTTCTTTCTTAATAATTTTTGGTTCAAGCTTACTACTAGACATACTTTCACTTTCTTTACAAAGAAAAATATCAGGGATTTGTTGCTATCCTTGTCTTTACAATTGTTAAACTTGTCTTAAAACTATAACGCTTAGGTTTGATAAGTAGAACTGGAGTAGTTATGAAATAACTGAATTATATCTGAAGAAGAGTACGATTCTTCACTTACAGACTTAATATCAATAAAATGAAATTCTAAATCACACAAACTTCAGAGATATGATTTGATTAACTTCCTATGACTTCATTGATTTCAAAAAAAAATCTTTGGATCACCTCTTCGTTGGAACAGGATGTATCCAGCTCTGGTGTAGTTGTTTTATCTCTTTAACGTGGAAGTTTATTCCAAAGATAATGAAATCATATATTGAGGGTTGTGAACTATCTACAGGAATGGTTAAGGTTTCTCTAAACCATAAGCGTCTCGAAGAACTTGGGTGGGATGATATATCTCCTTCTCAACATTTAGAAGTTGAAGTTTGCACGTTGGACAATCAGTGACCAACACATCGATATCATCTCTATTTGCTTCAGGATACAAAGATCTTTCTGCAATCATTTGCCCATACTTGTAATTTTTCGATTTAAAACCCCAGGATCCCAACTGACCGCAACATTCCGTCTTAAGAGGTATTACATTTACACTTTCAACATTCTTTAACATATTCACGGAGACGCCTTTGGATCCTGTACTAAGAAGATGGCATGGTTCATGATACCCCAAATGAAGATCCTTTTTCATTGTACCATTGAAATCTGTATTTAAATTTCCCTCTTTCAACAATTTCAAAATATAATCTGAGAAGAAATATGTATTGTCTTTGATTAACTTTGAATTTTCACTACCAACAAGTGTATCAT
>JAEOTY010000100.1 GCA_016839625.1 Candidatus Hodarchaeota archaeon | reverse complement strand
TAACAACTCGTGGTTTACAAAGAATGAAAGCAAACCAAGAGGAAATTTTTGAAACATTAGTCCAGGGTATTAAATCTATGACAGGAATTGGCAAGAATTTAGGAATTTGTCCTGAATGTCAAGGATTGCTTATTCTTCATCACGGAAAAGGTACATCTCGTTTTCTAAAATGCTCAAATCCATTATGTGAAGTTAGTTTTCCTGTTCCTAAGAAAGGAGATTTAACATTAATAGAAAATCAACAATGTCGAATTTGTAGCGGAGCTCCTCTTCTAGTTTCTACTAAATCTTATAGCTGGATTATGTGCCCTATCTGTTGGACAAGGGAAGCAACAAAAGATAGCCCATGGTTCTGTAATAATTGCAATAGAACAGATTGCCCTTTTTCGGGCTCATGGGAGATGATTTCCCCTGAACAATACCTGGGAAACTGTCCCAAGTGCGGGGGAGATGTTTTCCTGAAATTTAACAAGAATGTCACCCAAGTAATTTGTAGTAAATGTAAGGGGACATGGAAGGCACCTAATCTTCGTAAAGGAACATCAATTACCCTAAATGAGCCCTGTGAGAAGTGTGGACGTCAAACATTATTTGTTGTTAAAAAAGGGAAAAAACCATATCGGTTATGCGTATTTTGTTCTATATTCTTTTTCCAAGAGCAGTAATAGCTTCATATTTTAGAATTTTTATGAAATTTCAATGATTAATTTTATCGATGTGTAAATGAGGAACATGATACCAAATAGCCTCGTGAATAGAATGAGGTTTTTAAAACTGATAACAGATAGATCAATTTTATTCACATGAGGTCATCAACTAGCTCGTCACCGATGCTAGTCTCCATCGTGATGGCTGTAACCCGACAGCCTCTATCCCATCAGCGGGCAAAACATTTGGGAGTGCTTTCTTGAGAATACTATACGCGCCATTCACATTAAAATTTTTCAGGAGAGAGAGGTCCCCGAATATGACCTTGCCTCCAAATCCTGTTTGTCTGATAATTTTAGTCATGTTGGTTATATATCGAATAAGCTTCTTTCAATTACTGCTTTTCTTTGTATTCCTTTGTTTACAAGTCTATAGGCATCTTCTTCGCTGTTATCATTGAACCCTGAGGGTAATTTTTGTGATTTAATAAGTGTCTCTTTCCTATAACGGTAAAGTGTTGGTTTCGATACCCTTAGCAATCGTAGAACTTCTTTCGTTCGCATTCGTCTACATTTTATCAAAATGAAATCTTTAATTGTATCATATGAATATCTATTTAGTAATCTTTTACTAATTTCATTCATGACACAAAACATTATAACTTATAAGCTAATTCCATAAAATGATACAAAACTCAAATTGCAGCTTTTAATACCCATAAGAGAAATACCTTGAACACGCGGTTCAAATTGGTGAAATAGATGAGTACAGATGAAACGCTTGGAAAAGATTCCGCACCTTCTGCAATTCGTTATCTAGTATTGTTAAGTGCTCTCATATGTGCAATTACTGCCGTATCTTTCCTTCCAGCGATGAGTGGAGCAAGTACTCAAGAAGAACAGTTCTTTCAAAATGCGATTCCGAATTTCATTGCTTTATTCTTAATTTCTATTGTTGAATGGTATTTATTGGGCCGTTCCCGTAAGATGATGGGCCCTTATGGGATTGCTTTTGTAATCGAGATTTTAAAAACCGTTTTGTTCAACTTTGCTACATTAGAGTATGTAGAAAATGTTTCAGGGAGCGCTATCTCCCCCTTTTTTCTCCTCCAAATTACTTCGCTGGCAGTAATCTTTATGCTCGCATTGACTAAAGTTGCTCGAACTAGAATTGACCAACTTGCCCAGAAAGACATTACTAGGAACCTCCTAAATCTCTTACCAACCCTCTTAATGCTTGTTTTGTTAATGGGGACTTATATCACAGAAATCGCTGGTCTGGGAACTCCCCGACAGAGTAAAACTTTGCCTGAATACACACAAGAGCTATTTGATATCAGCGATTGGAATACTCCTACTTGGGATGCAACTTATCTCCTTGACAATCTACTCGATCAATTTACTGCGGGATTGTCGTCTCTTGATACCCCCTTATTCAACGTAACAAGTGATCAATCTAACCCACAAGACCCAATAGTGTATTGGCGGTTAGGAAGTCTTGAATCGTATGAATATACCAACAAAGCACCTTATACAACCGATTGGAACCCTGCAGACCCAACATATAAGCGTGTAATTCCTTATGAAGGTAATATTTATTCCCAAGAGGTCCCTTCGAACTCAAGAACAGCTCGATTCACAATTCGTGTTCCGATGGATTATAGTGATACTTTGGCTGATGTCACCGTTCACCAATACTTCACCAATAATATCCCTACAACATGGAATGGAGTATATGGATCCTATGTAGACTCAAATTCATTTAAATTGTATGATTCTAATTCAATTCCAGTTACAGCAACCACTACTGAAGCTCGGGAGAAATTTACTTATGCTACTGATGAAGACCTCATTGGAATTGACGCCAACATCAAAGTTGGTAAGGATGACACATCTGAAGACCCAGGATTCTTAGAATACACGCTGGATTATATGAGTCCAAACATCCAACAGGCTGCTGCCTTTTCTATGACCCGTGACGAAAGTAATTACCTCAAATGTCTAGATAGTAACACTTGGGCAAATATCAAGAATCTTTACTTACAATTACCAAACACAACAGGGACGCTTCCCCAATCTTGTAATGTCGGAGGAACCACGAATGTGCCTAATCTAAATAATGAATATGAGATCTGGGCCCCCTATGTTGCAGGTAACGCTACATTGTGGAATCAACCGGATCAAACTGTTTTTGGTCAGGCGTATTATAACATGAATCAGTTTGAGAATTTTACTTTTGACCAGGAACAATGGCTTGCAGCAGAAACTGGTATTCCAGCAGACCATCCGGCGGAATATGAAGACTATAATGAGTGGTTCATGCGAAGAGGAAAGGGTATTTCACTTCATTTTGCATCGACCTATGCGACCATTATGCGTCTACAAGGAATTCCTAGCCGTGTAGTAATCGGGTATTTGGCAGGAAATGATTCAGCGCAATATCACCCATGGCGTGTGGTCTCATCTAAATTTCTTCATGCATGGGCCGAAGTTCTTATTCCCATTGATACTTTTCTAGACCAACATGTCGAATGGTTTAGTTTTGATCCTCTTCTCTCTTACCTTGCGGCGCTATACGACATAGATTTGCCATCAGACGTTGTTCCTACATTATCATCAGAAAATCAAACCACAATGATTCGCCCAGATTATGATCTCGAATCTAATGGCCTTATTGCAGCTTTTTACGAGCATCTTGATGCCACGAATCCTGATGAAGAAATTTTGGAGCGTTGTATCGTAAACAACTCAGATTTTGCGCCAGGAGGAGCAAACGAGAAAAGCAACCTCGTTCATGGTGAAAACATTAATATTTCCGTTCGGCTCATCAGAGCCCCCTCCCTCGTATCTTGGCTTCCTTACCAGAATGCTAGCATTGACTTTTACATTGGGACAGCTGCTGAGAATGGAAGCTTAGGTGGACTTATTGAGGATAATGGAACATACTTAGGCAGTTCTCAAACAAACAATCAAGGAATAGCAACAATCAATGTAACTATTGACATTTCCCAACATGGAATCCGAACAGTAAATTTCTATGCTGTGTGGAAGCTTCCTACAAAAGGTGTGCGCAAAGGAGCCATATCTTTAGCATATGTTATTGCACTATTCTGATCAGATTAAAATTCACATCATTCTGAATTGGTTACCAGCTCATCAGTTGTCTCTTCTCACTCAGTAAATGAAGTGCAATTACTGTTCCAAACCTAGTATTGTTTAGAAAAAAATAATCACCCTTGACAACCGCTTATTTTTTAAGTCGTATGAGTATTGTTGTGGGAATTTTCCAAGATATGGTTGTTGGCTAGTCCATCTTCCGTCATATCCATTTATTTACATTCGATATTCTTATGACAGATAGATTGAATACCCTCTTTCATCTGACAAGTGAAAGAGCATCCCTTCTGGTTCATGTAAATTTGGAAAGAAATCCTTTTTTAATTTTAAGTCGTTCTCTTGGTTAATAGAAAAGGTTTGATTATCAAGCGTTGTTCCTTGGAACATTCTCAAGCCATCAACCTTGATGAACAAATTCCACAAACAGCAAAGGAATTTCAGGATAATTACTTGATCTCTCATCAATTGATGATGGGGTATATAACATTCTGAAGAAAGCACTCCTGAACGCTGTTGACGCTGACAGGATAGAGGATGCTGGATTACATCCCACACGATGGAGACAAGCTTCGGTGACGAGCTAGTCGATGATCTCCTGTGAATAAAATTGAATATGCTACAATTAATTTTAATAACTTGAAAAGAAAGATAAATAAATATAAAAATATCGTCAAAGTGTCTTTTTAATAACATGAAAAGAAAAATAAATAAATATAAAAATATCGCCAAACTGTTTTATCTATTAGATTTATCTCATTTCTTAACCAGTGATAATGAGATTGTGATATAAATTCAATACTAATGACGGAGAATGATATAATAATGTCAAAAGACAAGATTTATGGATATGGTATCTTTTTTCTAACAATAATTTTCTTGATTCTATATGTTGTTTATGTCCCTGTCCAACAATACTTCGGACAGCTTGGAGGGCCACTTTATGATTTAATAAGCTCTGAAGCTGGTAGCCTCAATCCCTTCCGTGTTACAGTAATAGATGGATTACTTTGGCCAGTCTTTCTTGCTACTCTAATGATAGGGTTTATCATTGCATGGATTGGCATTACGATGGCTACTACACCTCCTCCAGAACCTATTGATCTCGATGACCTTAATCTTGACGAAGAGGAGTTTGAAGAAGAAGAGGAAAAAGAAGACGAAGATTGAGTATAAACTTAATCCTCTTACATCATTTTTTTCCAATTTTTCTTGAAAATTGGTATCTATCGGTGATTGATCAACAGTGGAAGTTTTTTTCTTAATTTAACTATTAATTTCAGTTCTGATTTCATAACTGGTATTAGATTCTTACTTATTCTGATTTACTATGGTTTTCCATTGCTTTTTTCCCCTTATCGCTTGATTTAGCTTAATTTGGGATCAGGGATTCTCATCAATGAATCTAGCAGATTCGGAAAATAAATCGCAATAAAGAATAATAGAACAATAATCACTCCTATAAGAAGAATCTGCTTATCAAGAAACAAATGTTCAGCTCTGCGACTTACAACGCTATTACTAGAAACCAAGAATAGATATCGGAATATACAAAAAGTAATCAAGGGGAGTGCAAGTACAATAAACACTGTTTCGTTGGGATGTCGTTCAACCAGGTATATAAAAATCGCTAGAAGTTCAATCGCTGAAATAGTTGTTAAACTCTGATCTAAAAGCTGAGGAGTATACATTTTGAAGACAGGTTTATGATGACTGGCTTGTTCACCTAGGACAGCTAAATCTCCTTTACGTTTGGCTAGCGAAAGCATCATTGCTGTTATAAAACAAAGAATAATAAGCCAAGGGGAAACAGAAACAGAAATAAGCACTGCTCCTGCGATTGCTCGCCAAACATAGTTAACTGAAATCGTAACTATGTCTGCAAATACATACCGTCTTATAAAAAGAGAGTAAAATTGGCTAGTGATAAATAAACCCCCTAAAACTAGAATAAAGGCAGTTATTGATTCAATTGATAATTCCGCATATTGCAATGTTTCTTCTTCCTGAGGAGGCGGAGAATAGAGAGAAATTCGATAAAAGTTGATAATCACTAAGAGCAATAATAGAAGAAGAATGAGGAAAAATCCTATAAGTAGGCCTAATGGACTAGAAACTTTACCAGAGGGAAATGGACGATTACACTTTTCAGGATGATGACGATCTTGTTCCTTATCACGGAAGTCATTTATTAGATAATTCAAGGAAGAAACTAAACAAAGAGCAATAAAAGCTAAAAATGTTGGCAACCAAAGATCAAGTCTAAACAAACTCTTGGAAAAAAACAACCCAAAAAAGACAAGCAAATTCTTATAGTACTGTTGTGGTCTAAGAAGAACAACTATTGCACGCAGACGACCTGCTATAGAAATTGAGGGGGATTCTATAGGATCAGAAAGTATTGATGTCATTATATTTACAGCTCATGTCTTGCATATGCGAGTACATAAACCAATTCAACAAACTATTTTTACTCATTTGGATGAAATTGCATTAGCTCGAAAAGCACCATTCCAGGGTCTAGATCATCTCCAATAGCAGCTAGCACATTATTGACATCCATTTTCAAAGTAACAATATAACGATTGGTTCTTCCTTCTTTAGCAACGATTCCGCGATTATTTTGAAGAATTATTTCATAAATTTCATCATTGGCTAGTCTAATTGGCATTGCCATCTCAGCTTGAAGAACAGCTAAAAGATTTGAGCTGACAAGAGCATCCACAAGCGTTTCATCACCAATCCTCCCGATTACCTCGTTGTTGTTCTCGAAATGGATTAAGGATTTTAATTGGAGCTTTTCGAGTATGGATTTCAATGGATAACGTGATTTTTGAGTCATCTGTATTCTTAGTAAGAGAGTTTAAAAGACGATAAAAATTTTTTTTGTTATCCAAATAGAATATTTTAGTCTTCAAATGAAACTTCGATAAACAGCATCAAACTACATACAATAGATACAAGGTACAGATTTGTATGGTAACTCTTACGTCTTTTCAACGATTTGAGCTAATTTTAATTCCAATTAGTTTTATTTTGAGTCTTTTGTTGATGCTCATATTTAGTTTAGCAATAATCGGAAATCAAACATTGGACATTATGGGGATACCTGTACTGTTAGGCTCAGGAATTAGTATTTTAATTGGATATCTGTTGAACCAAAGAAATTTAATCCAAGATTTTAAGCAACTGGAGATATTGTTTCGATTACTTGTTTTAGGAGGAGGGGGAGTATTAATTCCGCTACTATTAACTCAGCTCCTTGAAGTGCTTACAGGTTATTTCATACTTTCAGTTTTGTCTCTTGTCTTTTCATTACTTGGAGGAATTATGTCTATATCGAGCCTACTTCTCCTCTGGCGTGCACGATCTATTCAACCGCTTTTAGAATGATTCTTGCATCAACAACTGAAACTCCTTTATCTGTAGCCAAAACTGGGTTTATATCAAGTTCTTCGATCTCAGGATGTTGATCAATGAAGCTTGACGTTTTCATCAATAAATTTACTAATGAGATTTTATCTACGGGAGGCTGTCCGCGGATTCCATCAAGTATTTTTGCTGTTTTTATCTCAGATATCATTTCTGTCGCGTCCTCTCTGTCAATAGGGATCAAACGAAAAACCACATCCTTTAAGACCTCCACATAAATCCCCCCAAGGCCAAATGCTAGGATCGGCCCAAACATGGGATCATGAGTCGAACCCACAAGGAGTTCAATTCCAGATTCCATCTTTTCAATGAGGTATCCTTCTATCTGTGCATCAGGCTTTTTTTGGGTGATACTGTTTCGCAATTTTTCAAACTCTTCTTTGAGAACCTCACCATTATGAATTCCAGTAACAACTCCCCCAACATCTGATTTATGAATGATATCTTGAGAACTAACTTTAAGTACAATAGGAAAACCGATTTTCTTAGCTTCAGCTAAAACCTCTTCTAAGTTTGTTCCAAATCCTGTTGTATTTACGGGAAATCCTTCCTGTAATAATATTTTTTTAGATTCCTGAACAGTAAGAATCTTTCTTCCTTGTTTCATTGCTTCTTTTAATAATTCCTGAACTTTAGACAATGTTTTTTCATCTCTTATTCATTAAAAGCCTAGAAATTCTAGAGAAATTCTTCATTAGTCCGAGTCCAATGATATATTCATGACTTTTTTCACTCCGCTGATTCGCAAGCCATCTTTGCTTTCTCCTTGTAAAATTGTTGCAAATTCAGTTCTTTCACTCAATAGATCACAACGGTCAGAAATGATTGTAAAAATTGCTGCCTGAGTTCCTAAACTACGTACACCAGCAAGAATGAGAACCCAAAAATCAGGTGATTTGGGATTTTGAAACAACGCTATTAACCCATGAGCAGGATGAGAATAATACTTTTGACCGCTCATGATCTGATTTTCAAGGAAATAAACATTAAATTTTGATTTGAGTACAGCGTTGTGGTGTGCTGTCACCGTATTGGTGATATGACCACCAATTAGAATTAAATTGGTTTTCTTATTATTGTTAAATTTCTCATAATCCAAATCCGTTGTAATATATTGAGGAATATAACTTCCTTTCTGGAGTGGTCCATGATTTCCTAGATACCAACAAAGCTCCCCAGCCAGATGTCCATCACGAGATATTGCATCATATTTACCATGTGGTTCAGCACTTCCAACGACAATTGTTCCCGAGAATTCCTCTTTTTGAAAAAAATTGTTTAGGATGATTTTGTCAAAAGCAGTTTCATGAAATTCATATTTTGATAATGACAATAAGAATTGGGTTGCTACGGGTTTAAAAAGTTTGGCACGACCACGTTTTATTGACCGAACGCCATTTGGTACAAGCAATCCAGCGTTCCTTAATTGTGTTATATGATAATGGACTTTCTGTTCTGATAATTTCAAAATTTCTGCAATACGTTTAGCATAAATTAATTCATCTCTGGAAAGCAATTCCATGATTTTCCAACGGATATCGTGAGCGATTACTTGAGCTTCTTTCGGTGAAATTCGGTTTACATGTCGCACCATTTGAATTACAACTCAAAAATGAAATTTTTTCTCTTTAAAGCAAGTAATGATTTTTTTAATTATCACTGATCCAAACCAGACTAGATTAGTTAAAATCAAACTGTATTACTACTGCCTTTGTTTCATGTTAAAAACAGTTTGTTTCAAAGAAAGAGGCTAAAAATATCATTTCTTCTTTTTACATTCATTTTGGTAGCTTCTTAGAATGAGAATTGTTACCCAACTTCAAGAAGAGCTATAGCGAAAACATTTAAATCCTTTCATAAGGGTATCATATGTTTTCACTATCCTCGTCATTGTCATTCATGCAGTCTAATCGAAAACCAGGGCGGACACCTAGAAAATGTGCGGTATCATTGCTATAACAACTAGTTCCAAGGTCAATGTATCTAAAATGATTACTGATGGATTAAAAAAACTAGAATATCGTGGTTATGACAGTGTAGGAATTGCTACGATAAATAATGGAAAAATTAATATCTTAAAAGATGCTGGAACTATCGACAAGGTCAATAATCGATTATCTCTAGAAAATCTTCAAGGAACTATTGGAATAGGACACACGCGTTGGGCTACTCATGGTCCACCTAGTAGAGAAAACGCACATCCACACTCCGATTGTACGGGAAATATTATAGTTGTTCACAATGGAATCATTGAGAATTATTTGGAACTAAAGGAAAACCTCCTAAAAAAGGGTCATAATTTTTCGTCAGAAACAGACTCAGAAGTCTTCGCTCATCTTATGGAAGAAGAACTAAAACAAAAGAATCACGAATTATCATTTATTAATGCATTTAAGAGAGTTCTTGCCAAAATAGAAGGAACTTACGCAATCACTTTGATTCACTCTGAAGAACCTGAAACAATCTTTTTAGCACGAAAGGATAGCCCATTAGTGATTGGTATCCGAGAGGATACAAAATTCGCAGCAAGTGATATCCCTGCTTTTCTTGAATATACAAAAAAAGTAATCGTATTAAAAAACGGTGAAATTGCCACACTGACACCACAGGCTGTTTATATTGAGAAGAACGGTTTTAGAATTCAACCTAAACCAGTCATCGTATCATGGACCGCCGCAAGTGCACAAAAAAGCGGTTATCCACATTTCATGTTGAAAGAAATCCATGAACAACCCATCGCTCTTAGAAATACCTTGAAAATTGATCTTAACGTGATTAACAAGGCCTCTAGTAAAATCTTGGACGCAGAAAGAATTATTTTCTTAGCTTGTGGCACAAGTTATCATGCAGCTTTATCTGGTTATCACCAATTTCAACGAATACTCAAGAAAAAGCCAGTATACAAAGTAATTGCCTCAGAATTTGAGTCTTACTCTCATTTATTTGATGAAGAAACACTCATCTTTGCTATTAGTCAATCTGGTGAAACCTTGGATGTAATGAAGGCACTCTCACCTGCTCGCAAATTGGGCGCTTCAATTATTTCGATTGCTAATGTTGTTGATTCATCCATTCCACGGTTGAGCCATATTTCTCTTTACACAAAAGCTGGACCAGAAATTGGAGTGGCAGCAACTAAAACCCACACTGCACAGGTTTCTCTCCTAGCGCGTCTAGCATTACAATTAGAATATGATACTGGTCTTGTGGAAAAGAATGAGTTTAATCAAAATCTAGAGAGTCTAATTTCAGAGATCCCCCAGGTGACTCGTTCAGTCATTAATCAAAATGAGTTCAAAGCTAAGAGCTTAGCATCAATAATTTCAAATCAAAATCACGCTTATTTTCTTGCAAGGGGTATGAGTATACCAGTTGCTCTTGAGGGGGCATTGAAACTTAAAGAAATCTCTTACATTCATGCAGAAGCATTTCCTGCTGGTGAAAGTAAACATGGCCCTATTGCAATTGTGGAATCTATGTTTCCTGTAATAATGATTGCTCCAAATGATCGGACTGCTAAGAAAATGTTAAGTAACGCAGAGGAAATGCGTGCACGAGGAGCATATATCATTTCTGTAACTGAGAAGGATCACAATATCATTGAACGATCTGATTACACATTCATTGTGCCTAAGACAATGTCTCCCCTCGTTCGACCCATTACTTATGTTATACCATTACAGATGCTTGCCTACTATGCTGCAGTTCGTCGTGGATTCGACCCTGATAAGCCTAAAAATTTAGCCAAGACTGTAACAGTTGAATAAGAGGCTTAGGATGTACGTATGTAGAGCTGGAATTCTCTTTAGTGTAGTGTGACTAGTTCTTTATAAAGGAATCAAAATATTACTTTTCTTCTTCCCCATCTACTGGGATACGGTAGAATTTATTTTCATTTCCTACCTGTACACAAATAGCTCCTGGAAGATGACTCCGAGGATCCAATTTTTCAGAAAATTCATGAAAATGACGTACTATTTCGTCTCTAGTCTCCGAAACTGCAATTACTCGGCTACCATAAAGCAATACCCACTTCCCTTTACATACAGCTTGTCTTAGAAGAGCCTGTATGCTCCAATATGACTTTTCCTCTTGAAGGTAATGGTCTAGGAGTGTCAAATGATTTCTTCCTCACAATTGAATACAATTGCACTGACAGGAAAAAAATCAAGTGTACACCTGAATACCAGTTAAAAAAGCTTTTCGTTGAGAATCGAATTCACTTTTTATTTGTCCAAATAACTCCAAACAATCCAATATAGGCTCTTTGGGGGATTGATCGCTGATTAAATTAGTAAAAAGCTCGAATATCAGCTCTTAGATCATATCGAAACCCATAACTGATTGTTACTTGACGGATTTTTGCTATTCTTTGTTATTTGAGAGCCATCCTCAATAGAAAATAAGGGGAAATTATATGGGTTCGAAGAGAATCCAATAATGTATTGCTATTCCAAGAAACAGACTCATCAGTATAAGACGAATGAGAGAACCAATTATCCGTTCACGAATCGTTCGATCTTTACTAGTTTCAACAAAGAAAATTAACCAAATGGTTGATAGAATACCTAGAGCTGAAAATATTAGCGCAAGCGGATAATAAGTGGTTTCATCTACTAAAAAAGGATTCCAAGGAGGAGAAGTCTTAGTATCTGTTGTGTTTGTTTCTTCTGTAGTTGTAGTTACAACTGTTGTAGTATTTGTTGTATTGTCTTGGGAAACTGCTTTCAGAATCTTAATTGAGGCGTAAGGACTATGATTATCCCTATCCTCGTAAGAATCAAGAGTATTCCATGATTCAAGCGAAGTGTATATCACCGGATTAATGAAAACACAAAATAGTACATTTAATGTGAAAATAATGGTGAAAAGATGTTGAAAACTCTTAGGGGGCATTATTTTTTCGTACTCCAAGAATTGGACTTTAATTGAAGCCTATTTCATCGAATTTAGCCTAAAAAAGGAAGTTTAAAAAAAGTTCCTTTGACATTCCTCTGAAAAGACTTCTCAAAAATTCAAAAATCCTTAAGAATTACCATTAAACTATCTTAAATAGAAGGAAAAATCTAAAAAACATGATATTTTCCTTCTTAAGAATAAGAGAGAAATATAGTTTAATCTTAAGCGCTGATAGTCTAGTCTGGTTAGGACTCCAGCCTTCCATTCCCACTAAAGAGGAGAAAGCTGGCTACCCGGGTTCAAATCCCGGTCGGCGCATTTCATTCCCGAAATTTCTCTTAAGAGGGAATATAACGCAAAATCGCACAAATTCCACCAAAACTTTGAATTTGTCGTCCTTCTTCAGTTTGAGGATTGATTATTTCTATTGTCGCACCTGTTTTTTCAGCTAAGTCTCCAAGATCTAATATCAGGTCTTTTTGATCAACCTCCCATTTTACAACTTTACACTGAGGACATTGCTGTTTTTGAAGGTTAGAAACATAATTCTCAACTACATTTGGTTTTAGTGTTTTTCCATCAGTGTATGTACAATTTTGGCATGATTTATTCACTCGTATAAAATTGATTCCCCTAGAAACAAGTAAAATGTCAACAGCTCCCATCAGAAGGTTTTCACGAACTTCTTTTTCACCATAATTGGCTTTTCCCTCCATTAGCGCGTCTAGAAATTGACGAACCAACCGTTTTTCCTCCATGAGAACAACACCTTCCAAAATATCGTGTGACTCTGAAACAAGTTCATTTATTCCGCTTTTATCTCCTCCGTATCCAATGTCTTTTATTCCAACTACCTTTTCTTTTAAGCGGTTGTCAAAGTACTCAACAACCTGATCTTTTATTTGACCTGGTCCGCCAATAAGAACTCCTTTTAACTCGAAATCTTGGTCTTCAATAAAATTTTGTTTCATGTCCTCTGCGACTCGTTTAAGAAATCGGGCAACTGCTTCTTCACGTAGCCTAGCAAAACGGACGCTACTTTGCCCACCTTTTCGATGCTTTTTTGCCGCCCCACTTCGTGTATTCTTCACGATCTCAACTTGATCGCCTTTCAATGTTGCTATTGTGGCTTTCGCGCTATCAATAGCTAATAAACCGTAAGTATCTTTTTCAACCAAGCGATCGATCAGATACTCAACATGAAATCGATTGTCACACACATATAACTTACGAGATATTGGCTCAGGAGGCTCAAAAACATAAGATTCTATTTTAAAGTCCTTATGACCAGAATCAGCAGTCACACCTGCAAATATCGCAATCCCTGATATTGGTGATTTTTGTCCGTACAGTCTGAGTTTTCCAATTACATTTCGTAAAGCAGATACGACATTTTTTTGGGTAAATTTGCTGCGAATATTTGTTGCAGTGCCAATTTCATCTGATAACTCTTGGACAAAATCAGCGATAGCTCTGTTTGGGGGCACATATAAGGAAATTAAACATGTGCTTCCATCTGGTGATTCTTTTTTTTGTAAGTTATTGAGAGCTTTCTCGAACTTATATTGTGTATACGACGTTTTAAGGATACCTCCTTTCTTTGAGGTTCTTGCGTTCTAATCCTCTTGTCTCAAGCCTCAGGCCCTTCTACCTTCATTAGTTTAAGAAACGGCAATTAGACGCTTATTTGTGATGTCCTCCTCATTTACTTATGAAATGAGGTCTTGTACTATTAGGTCTGCAATCACCAACAAATGATTTCGCAAGGTTGTATGTCCATGATTTAAGGATTCATTTAACAGCTTTAATTCCAGACTGTTGTAAATATAGCGATACAGATTCCAGACATTTGTATTTGCTTGCTTTCCAATATTTATTGCTAATTTTTTGAAGTCAATATTTTTTTTCTTTTTTTTTGCTTGCCAATTATATCGCCCTAAGATTGGAGATCGTATCTTTCGAGTTATCATGGCTGTTATTCGATCGTATTTTTGGAATTTAAAAAGTCTGATTTATTCTTAAGCACCTATAAAATGTAAATGATTTGTAGAAAGAATTAAAGAATGTTTGGTTAATTTTTGTTAATTAATTTTCATATAGGTGTCCAATGATTGCTTGAGCAAGTTTTCGATCAACAATTAAATTAAATAATGGACAGCTATTTACACACTGGCTAATATGTTGCTCTGGGTACTTAATAAACTTTTGAGCCTTCTCGTAGGAAATTAAAAATGATTTAGGAACCTTGTCACATTGGTAACGACAATATCCGACTGTAAGTTCTCCCCAATACTCCAAAATTGAGATTTTCTTTATTTCTAAATCTAAAGACTTAATCAGATCGGACATTTCTCCTGCGGAAATAGCAAAGGTTTGCTTGATTGGTCGGATGATCACAGCTTTACTCAAGTCAATCATGATGTGTTCAACTTTTTTGTTATCTTTGGGTGTTGTTTCGTAATATTTCATATTAATTTGTTTGACTAATCCCTCTCCCTCATTAGTAGTTATTTCTTCAGTATCAGTAATAAATCCAACGAAACCGATGGGAACACGTTGTTTAGGAAAATTTTTACGGAATTCTTTTATCCAATCTTCGATCACATCAAAGGACTGTCGATCTCCTTTGTCAAAAAATATAATTACAGCCGAACCTCCTTTAAAAAAACTTGCTCTTAACTTACCTGAAAATTCTTCTCCCGTAGTAACCACAAGGATTAATTTAACATGAGTATTATCCACTTTAATCTGTTTTGTTGTTATGTCAACTCCTATGCTTGGAAAATAGTCCGTTGTAAACTGCCGTTCTGTAAACCTCGTTATAAAACTAGTTCTTAGCTCGTTAGGAAGGATGATGCAAATCTTCATTAAATATTGATCATACTCACTCATTCTATTTCCCTTTGACTTGGATTCATTCAAAAATTCAATTTTTTTACATATCATAGAATTATGTTTAAGTTAATTTGATCCCACAGAATGGACATGATTTACTCAAATAATCGATCAATTTATCACAATAAGGACAGATTACTTTTTTAGCTTGCCTATGTCCGCTTCCTGCTGGAGGGCCTTTAGGATAAGGAAAATAATATACATAGGGAAAAGGAGCGAGATCTCCATTTTCGGTCTTTGTCTCTCCTATGCTAAAAAATACCCTTCTTAAATCATTGGCACGTTTTTGTTCTTTTGTGGCGATTTGAATAATTTTAAAGGCCAGAGAGACGTTTTCACCAGTTTTTGCAGAAGTCGAAATCCATAGGTTTGGTGATATCGGAAATTTAGCTTGTCTGGGTTTATTCCATTCGCAGAAAAACCTGAGATTAGTGTTCATATTAAAAGAAACTAAATTTATTTCTGTATTTTGAAGATCTTTACATAATGCTCGGAGCTTTGATTCTGCTTGAATATTCTTTATGTCTCCCTTTGTACCCACCATTAAGATCGGTATTTTCTTGATTTCATCTTTATTAACTATGTTGATTAGTGTGATAAACTGATCCATTGTAGAAATCAGCTTATTGATTGATTTTTGATCTGCCAGATCAACACATAATATGATTCCATCGCATCCCTGAAAAAAGGCTATTTCTAATTGAGTGAGTAATTCTTCCTCCTCAATTTTCCAGAATTCAAAGCAATTTTTATCTTCTGATAAAAGTGTCTTTAGTTTTGCTAGTCTTGTTGGTCTCTCCTTTTCAAAATTTATTGTCAGCAGGCTTTGATCAACGTTTTTATATAGGGCAGAATCTTTTATTTTGTGTTTTTGTACTTTTTTTCTTTTCACTGCAGAAGTATTGATACTGAACACGTCCTTGAGCTTTCTATCCAGAAGACTTGTCTTACCAGATTTAATATATCCGAGCACAAATATTTGATAGTGTTGGGGTCTGAGAAATGTTATTAAATCTGTATCTGTAGGAAAAAACACTAGTTTGGGTTTAATTCCAGGCACCTGATGAACTAACGCATTGGGAGGTACTCTTAATTGTGGTCCTTTAGGAAAATATACATTAGGGAATAATTTTTTCAGGCTATCGTTTTTGTCTACTGGATTATCGCGAAAATCAAAATAATTTAAGTGTAGTAATTTTTCTAGACTCTTGGGAATTGATGTTATGTGGTTAGATGCTATTGAGATTTTTCTAAGGTTTATCAACTCTCCAATCGAATTAGGAAGGGTTGTCAGCTTGTTAGAACGAACCCATAACTCCTCCAGATTTTTTAAGTTACCAATAGATTCAGGTAACGATTTAATGATATTTGAATCTAAGTCCAAATATCTTAAGCTGGTCAGTTCGCCAATGGTTTCAGGTAAAGATTCTATTAAGTTACTTTGTAAATTCAATTCCCCTAAATGTGGAAAATCTCCAATACATTCTGGGATTTTACCTAGTTTTTGCCCACGAAGATCTAATTTAATTAGATGTTGATTTTTTATTGTTAAATGCTTGATCCCACTATTAAAAGCAGTTTTAAGTAAAGGTCCGATTTCTAATAGTGTATCAGCCTCACTTTGTACTAATTCAGATTTAATCCAGTAATTTTGTGAGAATCTAAAATCAATTTGCAGTCTTTCGACAATTTCTGTTGGATCTTCATCAGATTTTTCTAAAACAAACCATTTTGATTCGAGCAATTTATCGATGATGGTTGTAGCCAGGCCCTTTTCTAGATTGAAATATTCTATAAATTCTTCATGACTTAATGCAAGTGCCCCAGCTGAATATTCAAATTCCAGCTCTATCCATTTCAAAACGTACGAGAGGAATTCTTCTATTAAATGGTTCTGAAGTCTTTCGATGTATTCGGGTTTGATCTCCTTAATTTTGTCTCTCAATATCTTTTTCAGATTGCTATTGTGTGGGAATTCCGTAGTAATCATTTTTTTTGATTGATGGTACGATTTTATTAAATCAAGGATAATTAATTCCCTTTGTTCCCATATTTTTGACAAATTCTACTCCCAATTTTCTCTTGAATCTAAGATATTATTATAATTTGTGATTTGATCCAAATCTTTCATCCCAAATCATCTAAAGTAACATTTGACTAATTCATCCATGTATTAGGAACCAATTTCTCATTAACCTAAACTCCGCCAGAAGTCCCCTTCCTTCACAGTACTTTGTAAGACTTAGTAAACACATCCTATAAAGTTATTGTACTGTTCATAACAAATCATCCCGAAGCAAAAAGAGCTTTATTGTGCGTAATTCGCGACGCCACTTAGCTACCCGATCAAGAGGAAAACTTACATCCCTAGAAACGGCAGCCAAAAACATTTGACATATATTCCACAAAATCATGGCAAATAATAAAATGAAAAAACGAACAGCCATTTCT
>JAEOTY010000099.1 GCA_016839625.1 Candidatus Hodarchaeota archaeon | reverse complement strand
TTTTGCTATAGAAGTGGTGTATCTTTCTTAATATATTTACAAACCTTAATAGAACAGGATTGATACTCTTAAGATATCCTCTATTATCTCTATAGAATCAACATATTGACAATTTAGTGTAATGTATTAGTTTGTTTACTTAGAATGAATTACAAATTCTTAATGAAGGTCTTTTTAATCATGAGAAAGGTGATAAGAGTCTTTTTAATAGATGACTCCGCTGTTGTCAGGCAGCAAATTACTCAAATGATTAATAAAAGTCAAAAAAACATAACTATCGTCGGGACCGCAGTGAATGGACGGATAGCATTAGAGAAAATGATACATCCCAAGTACAAATCAGATGTAGTAATAACTGATATTGTTATGCCCGAAATGGATGGAATAGAAACTATTAATCACATTATGGATCGTTTTCCTACTCCAATAGTTGTTGTCTCTGCCTTTAGAGGAAGAGAGGAAATTGATGTTGCATTATCAGAGCTAGGAGTAGCTGCTTTTGAATCAGGAACAGTAGAATTTGTCAAAAAACCCGATCCGAACGTGATAGATGATAGAAAAAGATTTGAAAAAGAATTAATCCACAAAGTCGTAAACCTTTCCAAAATTGACTTCCTTAAAATCTTCTCGATTTTTAACATTAAGTCTTTAGTTCAAGAAGAGGCTGTAGTAAAACCCTTGAAAAAGGAGCCCTCATTAACTACATGGAGGAAGCATCATTCCAAAGTTATCGTAATTGGTGCTTCTACCGGTGGTCCGAGAGCAATATCAATGATTCTATCAATGCTTCCAACCAATTTTCCTCCTATTCTAGTAATTCAACATATGCCAGAAGGCATGGTAGGACCATGGGTAAATAGATTACGTAAAATGTACACTAACTTGAAGATTCGCGTTGCGAAAGGTGGAGTATTATTAAAACCTAATTGCATTTACATAGCACCTGCGGGTAAACATTGCTATGTTAATCAAGAAAAGAAATTAGAGTTAAGAGGTGGAAAAAAAGTCAATTTTGTTATTCCAGCTGCAGATGTAACTTTTGAATCAGCTGCAAAAGTGTATGGAAAGAATACATTGGGAGTTGTACTTACAGGTATGGGACAGGATGGATGTAACGGGGCTGAATTTATCAAGAATCAAGGTGGTAAGATCATTGCAGAGGATGAATCAACTAGTGTAATCTCTTCGATGCCAAAAGCAATAATTGAAGCTGATCTTGCTGATCGAATTTCTCCGTTGAATAAAATACCACATGTAATACAAGGAATTGGCTGGATCTAATATCAAAACCACCGCATATAACTTTTATTCCCCTTGAACATTAAGACCGTTTTAAAGAGAGGGAAATGCTAGAAAAAGAAAAATATCATAATTTCCTTTGATCGATTATTCTCAATCCTTCTTTTGATATATTCGATTATCGACATCGGTATTTTCAAATAAATGCTTAACTTGTGGTGAAACGAGTTCGCATTTCCCAAGTACCAGATAACCTTTCGGTTTCAAAACAGAATGAAATCGTTGGAAAAGGCTTTTACTTTGGTTTCTTGAAAAATAGATTAATACATTCCTGCACAAGATTAAGTCAAAATCACGGGTAGGAGGTGGGGTTCGAAGATCATGCCATTTAAAAGTCACAGTACTTCTGATAAGTGGAGATAGTTCATACATTTCTCGATCAGTAACTCTAAAATAAGATTGGATTTGAGACGGATCCATCTCCTCGAGATATTCTTTTGAATATATTCCTCTAATTGCTTGATTTAGGAAATCCTGCGAAAAATCAGTTGCAAGAATGTGGATTTTGTTAAGAAGGGGTTTTGGATTGATTTTATTTATCATTATTGCTATACTATAGGGTTCAGGACCAATTGCACAACCAGCACTCCAAATTCGTACTTTTCTTCTCTTATTTTTGAAAATTTTAGGAAGAATATACCGTTCTAGTTGTGAGAATAGTTCTTTATCACGGAAAAATCGAGTCACATTTACTGAAAGGCAATCAATAAGTGAATTGATTTCTTTAGGATTGGTTTCAAGGTGTTTCCGATATTCCCTGAAAGACTCCGCCTGAACTTTTCTCATTCGAATTAGCAAGCGTCTGAGAAAGTAATTTCGTTTATAGGCTTGAAAATTAACATTTTTCTTAGAAAGAAAATCCAAAATAGAAGGGATATTCTGTTGATCAGTTGGTTCTTTGATATTAAAG
Organism: Candidatus Hodarchaeota archaeon; assembly: GCA_016839625.1. GTDB lineage: Archaea > Asgardarchaeota > Heimdallarchaeia > Hodarchaeales > Hodarchaeaceae > Hodarchaeum. The sequence continues at coordinate 392 of JAEOTY010000099.1, read as the reverse complement.
AAATCTCGAATGTGAGAAAGATCCGTTCTTTTCGTTTTGTTCAGAATCTTCTTTTTTTTTGTATTTGTTGTGCTTCTTAAGATAGTTTTTTTGTATTGTCTTAGGGGAGCAAATAACTGTTTAACACTATGGTTTTCTTCTTCTAACCATTGAAACATTTTATTTTGTACATCTTTGTTATCAGATATCTGGTTTAATAACTCCACATAACTTTTAAAGCCCATCCTTCTCCTGATAAATGGTAATCTAGTAATTATTTGTTTCTTTTCTTTATTAAAATATTCAGGTTTTTTTTGACAAAGATATTCTAGTAGCTCCTCAAGACCTTCATCTGATTCCAAGCTGATGGAGAATTTCTTAAAATAATTCTGCATGGTTTATTTTCCTTAATA
>JAEOTY010000098.1 GCA_016839625.1 Candidatus Hodarchaeota archaeon | reverse complement strand
TTGTAACTACCATACGCAAGCGCAAACGAATCAAAAACCAATAGGGGTTTTTCCCCCTCCCTTTTTTTAATTAGATAAATCAATTTCCTCCTTTATCACATCTTTTTGGGAAAATGGGATTATCTATCAGATTTCAGAGTAAATTTCCTGTATATACGAATCCTAACTTCTTATATGGTTCAATTCTAGGTGAATCATTATCTAAATGTGTGAAACTTATGTACAGAGATTTAACTCCACTTTTTTTACAATGGATGCTGAGTCCGTCAACTAAAAGCTTTAGATAGGAATACTCTGTTGCATGGATAGCGTTAAGCATTCCCTTAGACGGATCCATCTGAATTTTTACTGCTGCTCCATGAGCCACAATTCTATTGGAGTCTTTGAGGATACAATGAGCTATTGTGTTTTTGTTTGTGTTGATTGATAATAGGAAATTTCTTACATCCTCAGCTGGGAAACCGAAATCCTTGACCATTAGACTAACACATTCATCAAGATCTGTTTTTGGATGAAAGGATCTAATATTTCCTCTTACATCGTGTATTATTTTCGATCTGATATCCAAACAATAAATATTTACTTCATCTGAATTCAATTAAGAACCTCATCCTTCCTTTAAAATTTCATTCACATACTGATTATTCACTAGCTAGCGTTCCATATCTGTAGCAAAGTTTTCATTTATCCATTTAAAATCTACTATTTAGGCAAAAAAGGATTTGAATATCGAGAAAATCAGTAAAGGACTGAGGAGCAAACGTAAGGTCAACAATTAACAGAAGTGGGTTTAGTTCCTCATATAAAAAGAGAAAAAGATTAAGGAGATTAATCTTAATCTAAAGGGTTACAAGAATTCCTCCAAGGACTACAAGAAACATGCTTAATATGAATATTCCTTGAATTAAAGAACTAGAACCTGTATTAACAATTTGATCCCCAACTTCTTTGGAATTCAAAACTAAAGCGATTGCACCTATTCCAAATGCAATGGCAGCTACAATAAGTACAATACTAGAGGCTACTTCCAGTGCACCTGGATCTATGATTTGCATCAATGTAGTTGTTAATCCCATAGTTCCACCAACAGACGTAAGTGATATTCCTATCACTCCATTAGAACGACTTCCATCGAATTTCATACTTACCAACTCAATATTATTCACAAAAGAATGAGAGCTATTAAATTCAAAGATTTACTTAAAGGTTTTGAATCAACCTTACGCTCTTAACCTAAGTTTCTTACGAGAGTGAGATGTTTCACATTTAGAATTAGTACGTCCGTCTTCGAAAGTGGAAAATTAATGAAATCAATTAAGTTCTAAAAACGCATATCAATTAATGATTGAAGAATAAGATACTCAAAATTATCTTTGAACGTGACAAAAATGGCTCGTGATCGTCCTATTAGCAAAGTATTCCTATAAGTGGTATTGGCATTAATAGGAGCGACCATAGCAAGTATAATACTTACTTACATTGTCAGAGATCCTGTGGGCCGAGAGATAGTTTTACAGGTCTTATTTCCAGTAGACATAAGAATTCCCTTTCCTATCAATCTTTGCGGGATTATGAACTGAACAAGCGTAGAAGCTTATAAAAACTCTTATCATAACCAACGAATACATTTAAATAAATTTTATCACAACTATTCTACCTTGCAGATGAATTTAGTGGGAGTATTTGTAAAATCACTTATCTGCCATGCAAATACTTTTTGTGGAATTACTCTCCAGAAAGGTGGCGGATGAAACATCTTGTATCTCTTCTTATACAACTCGCCAAGTTTTTGATGTAAATCCTCATCTGAAAATTGCTCTGCATGACCCTCTATGATTACCACCTTCTCACCACTCTCAGTATGAACTGAGATATTATTATTTTTAAGCAGATTTTTTGCATTTCTGGTTGCGGAACCACCCCCGAAGTAGAAAATATTCTCATACCATATTCCCCAGACTGGTCGAGAATGTGGGAAATTGCCACGAATGGTATTTATCCAGTAATTATGTGATATGTCCATCCATCTATTGACATCATCCCATGAGACAAGCCCTGTTCTTTTTTCTGATATACCGTAATCTGGAATATTCGGTCTCATAGGCTCTGAAATTATTACTTTAATCAACTGCATACTTATTTTCAGAGTGTGATATATTTTTAAACTAGATGTATTGGTGATAAACTATTAATTGATTCACCACTTATCAAAATTCGATTTAATTCATATTTTTGAAACTGTTAAGCAATGTAACCAAGCTCATCAATGAATTTTTTCATTAATTGTCACCAGCTCTTCTAATAATATTATGTTTTTTAGAGGGAAGAAGATTAATCACTCTTAAGTGTTCTAGTCAAAAAGTAACTAGAAATCAGCTGAAAGAGGAATTGTGATGTCTCGAATATTTATTTCTGGAACTAACAGAGGTTTGGGATTAGAATTCGTAAAACAGTATTTGCTAAGAGGGGACCAGGTTATTGCTACTTGTAGAAATCCCAAGGATTCTCAAGAGCTTAATGAGCTTAAAAAGAGTTATAATGAAAATTTAACAATTTTTAAACTTGATGTGACAAACAAAAAAGAGAGAGAGGAAGTTTATATTAATATTAGGGATAATTTTGGATCCATTGATATTTTCATTAATAATGCGGGAATTCCAGCTGGTGGGGGTAGTAATAGTTACATTTTGGGAGAACTTCATGCCGAAGATATGCTCAAAGTATTCAGTGTTAATTCAATCGCCCCAGTATTACTAGTTGAGTTATTTCTTGATCTTATTAAGAAAGGTAATAACCCAAAGATTATTAATATAACATCTGGATTGAGTTCACTGACTAGAAAGAATTGGGTATTCAGATATTCCTATTGCGCAAGTAAAACCGCTCTTAATATGTTCTCAAAACTAATGGCCCTTCAGCTCAAGGATGAAGGAATCATTGTCATTCCACTACATCCCGGTCATGTTAAAACTGATTTAGGAGGATCTTTCGCCCCTTT
>JAEOTY010000097.1 GCA_016839625.1 Candidatus Hodarchaeota archaeon | reverse complement strand
GGTTATGGTTTTCTATCTGAAAATGCTGAGTTTGCTCGTAAAGTAATTGATGCGGGATTAGTCTGGATTGGCCCAACTCCTGAAGCTATTCACGCTGTAGGCGATAAGATTCAAGCTAAGAGAACGATGAAAGCCGCAGGTATTCCCGTTATCCCTGGATACCACGGGGGGTCTCGAAATAAGAATTTTCTACTTAAAAAAGCTCGTGAAATTGGCTTTCCATTAATGATTAAGGCTACTGCTGGAGGAGGAGGAAGAGGTATGCGAATAGTTGACTCAGAGGATGATTTCATTTCTGCACTTGATAGTGCGAAACGTGAGGCCAAAGGAGCTTTTGGAAAATCGGATGTTTTTTTAGAAAAGTATCTTCCTCATATTCGTCATATTGAATTTCAAATTTTAGGAGATTCTTATGGCAATATTATTCATCTATACGAACGAGAATGTTCCATTCAAAGACGTCATCAAAAGATAATTGAAGAAACTCCATCAACAGCACTCACAGAAGAGTTACGAGAGCGTATGGGCGCTATGGCCATTTCAGCGGCACGTGCAGTGAATTATACCAATGCGGGCTCTGTTGAATTTGTTCTTAATGAAGATGAAACTTTTTACTTTTTAGAAATCAATGCTCGTTTACAGGTTGAACATGCCATTACAGAGGCAACTACAGGAATTGATCTTGTTAGGTGGCAACTTAGGATCGCAGCAGGTCAGGAGTTAACATTACAGCAAAAGGATGTCATAGGGAGAGGGCATGCCTTGGAATTTCGAGTCTATGCTGAAAATCCAGAAAATCAATTCATGCCTACTTCAGGAAAAATCCACCAAGTTCAAGTTCCAGTTGGAGTGAATATTCGTAGTGATTTGGGCCTTTCAACCTCTTCTGGCGGTGCGGAAATATCTACCTATTATGATCCAATGATTGCTAAACTTATAGTTCATGCGGAAAATCGAGAAGAGTCAATTCAAAAAATGAAGTGGGCTTTACGTAACTATGCTGCTTTGGGGTTACCTACAAATATTAACTTTTTAAAAGAGGTCCTAGACCATGAGGATTTCTTGAACGGAAATACCCACACAGATTTTGTGACTCACCACTTCAATAAATGGAAGGGAGGCCAAAAAGAGACCCCATATGAAGTACTTTTAGCAGCCGCTTTATTTGAAGTTATGGAGCCATTTATGTCAACAGGTGGTATTGATACTAATCATTCCATCCTCCTAAATGGTGTTGACCCTCATTCTCCTTGGCAAAAACTTGGTACTTGGGGTCGGGAAAACTTGGATGTGATATCTGACAAAATTAGCGGCACATTCGGCAAAGGCAAAGCAGCTATTAGAAAAATTCTTCCCATGAAAGGTGACAACTTACGTTCTTCTTTTCTCGCTGATTCAGACCCCTATTCTCCCTGGCGTAAAGTTGGTTCTTGGCAGCCTGGTAAAAAAGAGAAAAGACGCCTTTAGAATTACGTTAGGGATGAATCATGAGCGAAATTTTCACTTTCGATGATGGTACTCAACGATTTGAAGTTCGCTTACGACGAGATGAGAATAATTCTTATATCATTGTGATTAAGAATGAAGAAAACGAAGAAAAAGAGATTCAGGTAAGTGCGAAAGCTTTAGGCGTAGGACAGTTCCAATTCACACTAGATAACATCATCTATAAATGTTCTGTGGCTAAAGATGGGAGTAATCGGTTTATACATCTTGATGGGGAAGATTACGAACTTAAACGAGTCTCTGAAATCGAGGAAGAATTTGAGGAGACCGAAGAAGAAGGAAGTCTTGTAAGTTTAATGCCCGGAAGGATAGTAAAAGTACTAGTAAAACCAGGAGACCGAGTTAAGAAGGGGCAGGATTTAATTGTAATAGAAGCAATGAAAATGGAGAATAAAATTGTTGCACCTTTTGATGGTACTGTTACCAAGGTTTTTTTTCCTGAAGGAGACCAGATTGAAGCCAATGTACCATTGATGGAAATAGAGGAAGAAAAGAGCGAAGAAATAGAAAGCGAGGATCAATAAGAACAACTTTGAAATCAAATCTTTGATGTGCATTTTTTTCTTTTGTAATTGATCAAGTGGTAGAATCAGTTTTTCCTAACAAGATTAAAAATAACAATTTAGATAATCGAAATGCATTATATCAATGTGCATTGTTTTCCTTTTTAAGTTTTCACTGGCTGGTAACTGAATGGTTGTTATCAAAACTAAAATAGACACTGAATCAAAAGCATTTAAAGACAACTATGAGCATTATCAAACAATTCTTGGGAAATACTATGAAATTTTGGAAAAAGTAAGAACTGGTAACCCCAAGGCTATTGAAAAGCATCTCAGTAGAGGTAAAATTCTCGCTCGGCAACGAATTGAGATGATTTTAGATCCAGATACCCCCTTCATGGAGATGAGCCCACTAGCAGCATATAATTTGTATGATAATGCTTGTCCATTTGCAGGAATTGTAACTGGGCTAGGTATGGTAGCCGGACGAGAGGTAATGTTTATAGCAAATGATGCTACAATCAAGGGTGGAACTTATCATCCAATGACTGTTAAAAAACATATTCGCGCTCAAGAGATCGCTGAACAAAATCACTTACCATGTGTATACTTGGTTGACTCTGGAGGTGCTTTTCTTCCTTTACAAGCTGAAGTTTTTCCTGATAAAGAGCATTTTGGCAGAATTTTTTATAACCAAGCTCAAATGTCAGCAAAGAAGATACCACAGATAAGTGCTGTGATGGGTTCATGTACAGCTGGTGGTGCTTATGTTCCAGCTATGTCTGACGAGACTGTCATCGTAAAAGATACTGGAACTATCTTTTTAGGAGGTCCCCCTCTTGTCAAAGCCGCTACTGGAGAGGAAATCACAGCTAATGAGTTAGGAGGAGCGGATGTTCATTGTAGAACCTCTGGTGTTTCAGATCATTATGCCATGAATGATGAACATGCACTTCGTATAACCCGTGAGATTATCGAACATCTTAATTTACCGCCAAAAACGCAACTAGATATTCGCTCTCCTGAAGATCCCATTTATCCTACAGATGAAATATATGGAGTTCTTCCAAAAGAGCCTAAACAACCTTATGATGTTCATGAGATCATCGCCCGATTAGTTGATGGTTCTAATTTCCATGAGTTTAAGTCTCTCTATGGTACTACGTTAATCTGTGGCTTTGCTCGAATTATGGGTTATCCTGTCGGCATACTGGCAAATAATGGAGTTCTTTTTTCTGAGAGTGCTTTAAAAGGAGCACACTTTGTGGATCTCTGTTCTCACCGAAAAATCCCACTAATATTTCTTCAAAATATCACTGGATTCATGGTAGGTCGTGATGCTGAAGCAGGAGGGATTGCAAAAGACGGGGCCAAAATGGTAATGGCAGTTAGCAACACTCAAGTGCCGAAAATAACGGTAATAATTGGTGGAAGTTTTGGAGCAGGAAATTATGGGATGGCAGGACGAGCATATTCTCCTCGTTTTCTCTTCATGTGGCCTAGTGCACGAATATCAGTTATGGGGGGTGAACAGGCAGCGAACGTCCTGGCTACTGTAAAAGAAGCCCAATACACGGCCCAAGGTAAAACCTTTCCATCAGAGGAACGGAAGAAATTAATGGAGCCTATTCTTGCAAAATATGAAAAAGAAGGGTCAGCATATTATTCCACCGCACGATTATGGGATGACGGGGTTATTGATCCTGCTGACACGAGAATAGTATTAGCTCTTTGTATTTCTGCAACATTAAATGCTCCTATTCCTGATACACAATTCGGTGTTTTCAGAATGTAATCCTACAGGAAAGTGAGGTATGATGGAAAAATATGAAACCTTACTCACAGAAGTTATCAATCATGTCGCAATTGTAACTTTAAATCGTTCTGAAGTTCATAATGCATTTAATCCTTTAATGATTGAAGAGTTAACTACATTATTCAAATATTTGGGAAATGATCATACAATCAGAGCTATTGTACTTACAGGCAAGGGAAAATCGTTTTCAGCTGGTGCTGACATAAAATACATGCAAGCAAGCAAAGATTTCAGCTATAACGAGAACCATGATGATGCTTTACGTTTAGAAATGTTATTCAATACAATATATCTCACTCCAAAACCTGTTATCGGACGAATCAATGGTGC
>JAEOTY010000096.1 GCA_016839625.1 Candidatus Hodarchaeota archaeon | reverse complement strand
TTGAGATTCATAAGGGTGAAATGTTTGGTCTCCTTGGACCGAACGGAGCAGGTAAAACAACGACCACAAAAATCCTTTGCACACTACTCTACCCAACAAGCGGAAATGCAATGGTTGCAGGGTACGATGTAGTCAAAGACGCCCATAAAGTACGACCATTGGTAAATATGGCAGCTGGAGGTGAACGGATGCTTTATTTTCGACTAACAGGCTGTGAAAATCTGCGATATTTTGCTGATTTATACGATCTACCAAGACTTGGACTCAAGGATAAAATTGATGAATTATTAGGTAAGGTAGGACTTCTAGAGCGGGCCGACTCACCAGTGGAACAGTATTCTAAGGGAATGAGACAAAGATTACAGATTGCACGTGCCCTTCTCAATGATCCTATTGTACTATTTCTGGATGAACCGACATTAGGACTGGATGTTCATGTAGCACGAGAGCTTAGAGAATTAATACAAAGAAAAGTGGTTCAAGAAGAAATGACCGTCCTTCTCACAACACATTACCTTCACGAGGCAGAGGAGCTTTGTAATAGAGTCGGGATCATTGACCAAGGCCGAATTTTAACAATTGAAACACCAATAAATCTTAAGAGTAGGTTTCAGGTTAACCCAAAAATTCAGGTAGTAGTAGGAGGGTCTAACAAAAGACAGTTACAAGAAATTGAGACATTTCCTGGTGTTCAAAGCATTAAGATTGATGTTAATCCTAATTACACAACTTCTAGTAAACCTGTTTGGGATGTTCTATATGAAACAACAACAGAAGATCAAATTTCATCTGTACTACGGTTCTTTTTAGAGAAATCCGATGTTCAGATCTTTGAAGCAAAACGACTCACACCGTCTTTAGAGGACGTTTTCATTCAGATAATTGACCAATCAGGGTGAATTAAATGGGATTTTATAGGGTAGTCAAAGCGCAAATGACTCGCTGGGTAAAAAGTGAGTTCTTTCGGCCCCAAAACCTAATCTGGAATTTTATACTTCCCCTCACCTGGGGCCTTCAGTTTTATTTTCTCTATATCCCGTTCCAGTTTGAAGAGATTTCTTTACAATTGATCGATGTCTCAAATGTACGAATTAATCTAATTGGCTATACACTTTCTGGTCAGGTGTGTTGGATGTTATTCGTCAATGCATCAATTTTTGGTGGCGCTTTCTTTCTACGGGAACGATGGGGAGGAACTTTGGAAGTTCTTTTCTTGTCACCTGCTTCGCGAATTGGAATAGTAACGGGAACCGCATTAGCAGGAGCATCAAATTTTCTTTGGTTCATAGTAGGTCTTTTGATTGCAGTAGTCCTTGTAAATGTTCAATTAAACGTGGTTTCTTGGTTTGCAGTTAGTGTATCACTTATTGTTTCATTTTTAGTACTCATTGCTTTGGGGATGTTCTTTGAAACATTCTTTATTACCAGTAGACTAGGGGGGATGTGGGCCACCGCTATTCAGGAACCAATGCAGTTTCTCTCAGGACTTATTTTCCCAATCCAATACCTTCCGAGGCTTCTTCAAGTACTTGCCATAACCATTCCTTTGACTCATGTGTTATTGATAGTACGTGGAACATTATTAGGGTCATTAACCCTAGAATCAATCGCTTGGGAACTGAGTTTCCTAATTCTTATGATATTTTGCCTTATTGGTCTCTGTTTGGTTTTTCTAATATGTGTTGAAAGACATATCAAACGACATGCTAATTTAACAATGTTTTAGGAGGAAAATAACCTTGAAAAAACAATTTCGAATAATTATTTCAACAGTACGATACAACCTTATCGCGTTTTATCGGGTATTCTCTTTAACAAGCTTCGCTCTCCGTTTTTTTCTCCCTTTCATGACGATGGCGTCTGCATGGATTTTGTATTGTACTGTGTTTGGGTCTGAGAACTTAAAAACGACTTTCAGTTCATATTCCTCTGTGGATTATCTAACATTTGTAATTATTGGTCAAGCAGTCTTTGTTTATATTTATGCAACAGTATTTCTAGTAGGAAGAGTATTTTATTGGGAAAGAATGGGTGGTACAATCGAACCACTGTTTCTAAGTCCAGTATCACGTCGGGCATATATGTTAGGCCAAGTTTGTTTTGCAATGTTCAACGCTACAATTGATTTTCTGGTCATTCTTATAGTTGGAACTTTAGTTTTTGGAGCACAAATCAACCACTTGAATTTTACACTTCTGACTTTAGGCATAACTATGACCGTTATTTCTCTTTTTGGGGTCGGATTGGTTGTTAACGGTATTACATTAAGTCTTCGTGATCGAACTAACACTGCAAACATTCTTACATCAGTGTTTTTCATTTTTTCTGGAGCCATTGCACCAGTTGAGATGTTACCAGAATGGGGAAAAATAATTGGGCAGGTTATACCGCTTACATATTCATTAAAAATAATCCGGGGAAGTATTGTGGCAGGGATGTCTATTACTGACTTCTTAGGGGAACTAGTATCCTTGGTTGTAATTTCGACGTTTTTACTTGTTGTAGGATTTGTGTTTCTAACACGAATGGAACATTCATTGAAGTTAAAGGGTGAAATGACTGTATTTTAAGCATCATTGATTAACTAGACAATTCTCGAGTTCCTCGTGGATTTATTGTAGATTCTCCTATCATTAAAATGACAGTTCGTTCTTTAGCACTAGTTTTATGTAATATTCCTCTAGGAACGAGAAATCCCTGAAATGGTAGTAATTCAATCTTATTTTCTTTTGTCTCAATAATTAACTTTCCTTCTAAATTAAGAAAAAACTCGTCACTCTCTTCATGTTTGTGCCAATGAAATTCTCCTTTGACTACCCCAAGACGAACAACACATTTATTCACCTGACATAAGGTTTGGTTAAACCAATTATCTTTTGCTTTATTAATTAATTCTGGTAAATCTATTAAAGTTAAGGGATTAAATGCGATATTTGTAAAAATTCGATAATAGTCCATTAATATTCACCTCAATTTTCTGAAAAACACTCATTCTTGCCATATTTAAGTTAACCATTGAAAGATTATCTCTCAAATTACTGTATTTTTTTAACACTATTTTTAGTAGGATTCGCTTATTCGTTTCTGTCCACACCTGAAGAGAGAAGGAAAATCAGTCAGTGGTCATATAACTACTTTCTCTCGAATTGTCGTGTCGGACTAATGGACAATGGTTGCAATCGGGATATTCTCCACTTTTTCCACAGATGAATAAACGTTGATCTTGAGGTGAGGGAGTCTTGATTTGAGAAAAATCTTGTATCTTGTAATAAAAATCATTATAGAGGGACATTCAGACTATCAATCATATCATAAACCAACGAATCCCAAGAATACTCTGCTGCTCCTAATCCAACGCCTGTCTGAGGATTGAAATATTCCCAAAATCCATTTTGATACAGTAAGTGAAATATTTTCTTCGCTAATTCTCTTACCAATTCAATTTTCATTTGAGTTAGAAGTCCTCGAAATATTAACCAATTCACTTGGATCCAGATATTGCCACGCCAATATTCATTCGGTGAATGAAATGGATGGTTAAGAGATGTAGTAGGAATTCCATTGGGTGAATTGAACTGGTTTCTATCAACTAAATATGTACTTAGAATGTCTGAATAGTCAAATGGATGATCAAGTAACATTGGAAAAAACATTGCTGCTGAGGGAATATTGGATAGTTCATTATTGCTGTAAAGATCAAAAAATGTTGTACCATCATACATCTTACTAAATATTGCTTTTTTGGTCAAGATTGCTTTTTCTTTAAAGAATTCATGATTCCGATTTATTTTCTTACAGAGATTTGATAAAATTTCCAAGTTCCAAGCATAGAGAACATTGAAATCGATTGGTTTGACAATAAATAACCCTAAATCAAAAATTTCCTGTATCTTCCAATTGACTGTTTGATAAGCTTTAATCAACTCCGCTTTCTGGCGATTTATTTCTTGTTGTTTTCCTGTTTTGACGTTATATAGAGCATCCCACCGTTGAGAGTTGTCCCAGCCACTTTCCCAGGAATGGATGATGGCTAAAAGATGGTCTTTGTCATGGTCTCTTGTTTGTGCTAAAAAGCGATAATATTTTTCAAGCTTAGGTATTACATCTGTTAAAAACTGGGTATCTTTTGTTTTTTCAAAGATTTTTGATACTGCTAACGCTAGAACTGGTGGTTGAATTAAATTTGAATGAAAAGGAGAGCTCCAGAAAGTATCCAATATTGATTGATACTTAGGGGGTACGACTTTTCCTCTACCTGTATGATAGATCATATGCGGGATAAATCCCTCCTTATCTATATGTATCAGTAAAGCTAATATCTCTTGTTGAGCTATTGCGGGTTCTAGTGAAGCTAAAATATATGCATGAAAACAGCTATCCCAGAATGCTTGCATTTCTGCGTAGATTGGATTAGCTAAACTTGCAACAGTAAAAGTAACGCCAGGGGAAGAAATGCGATTCTTTTTTAGAATTTCATGACTAAGATGCGTTAATTCTTTCATTATTTCCGTATTTTCAGGCATTGTAATCATTGGAGAATTATTATTAAACGTAATTTTAAAGCAGCCTATTACCACATGATGGACAGAATTTTTCACTAAATTCACAATTCTCATAACAATATGGACATGTGATAATTTTGGGAATCATTGATCCAAATGCATCAGGTAGGTTTTTAGGATAAGGAAAATAATAAATGTAAGGAAAAGGAAGATCTTCAAAACCCCTACACCCATATGAAAAAAAATGACAGCTTTGACAGAAAGGTTTCCTTTGCATCATTAAATCGCAATAGAAGATTGGAGAACCCTGCTCATTCTTAATCCGTGTAAAATAAATACACTCAATATTGTATTTCTTTAATTCTGTCACTTCCAAGTTACCTTCTTGACTCTTAATAAAATAAGGGCATTGGTTAGGACAGGAATTCAATGCTCTAATCCAAGTTTTTAACTTAAGACAGAACCCAATCATGTTTTTTCTTGACTTTACGAGGAATAAACATTTCTTATATACTGTTTTTACGCTCTCATACATGTGTACCAATCTCTAACGGTCGTTTTATAGACATAAAAGGGATGATTGTCTAACAAAAGCTACTACCCTTAATACCAATACTATTCCAGAACGTTCCTTATATACTCGAAATACACACAAAATTTAACAATAACTTGCTATCAGTAGCAAAAATACCTCCATTTACGTAATACCAATAATTTTTTTGTTTTTTCAACGAGTTGTAATTTTATTATCTTTCTTTATTGAAATAAGATTTAATGGACAATTTTCACATTGAGTAAAAGTTGAGATCCTACTACAGATTAATTGTCTTTCATCTTGAGGTGCAATACAAGCAATCATATGAAGATAGGTACATTCCATTTCAATGTTATTCTGATAGATGAGATCCATTGGAATGGAAGAACCTTGGATATAATAAGGACATTTTGGGGGGCAAGAATCAAGAAATTCTTTGGTAACAAGGCAGAAGAAGAGTTTCTCTTCCTCAAGTTGATCCTTGACTTGATTCTGACATTCATCCATAGGTTTTGCCCTCTTATTCGATCCTCCTTGTCGAAGAGGGCTTTAATCTGAAACTGACGACTCATCCATAACCCACTTACACATGCGTCGAAGTGGTTCTATCGCATCCTGTGGCGTAGCGAGATTTGCTGTTGGAGCAAAACCAAGAGATACAATTCTTTGCCCTCCATGGAGGATTAGATCGTCCCGAATGGAATATTTTAGCTTTTCAGGGAAAATTCCAATAGTTTGGGTATAGGCATTCACAGATTTGACTGCTTGTTGTAGTTCGTCAATCGGAACCAGGTTGACGACACGGCCACATAAATTCTGCGAAAAATCGACCGGTTCGTCAAGTTGTGATACAATGACTGCCCCTTCATTTTGTTCGCCACCTATCACACGGAAAAAATCATCATCCATGCGCAATCCGTCTAATTGAGCCTTTAAGCCCAGATCAAATGATTTCGGAGGGGTTGAAATGTGTGCAGGGAGATTAGTCAAGGCATAGTAAAGATAAGCACCCAGTTGATTGATATTTTGGATTCCTTCATCATCTGTTCCAGACTGAACGTAGATGACTCGAGAGTTCACACACGCTTCTTGATTAAAAGCACCCACATCAATTGCAGCTCGTTGGGCTACCGTTCGAAGAGTCAATTCATCTTGAAATGCGTCAGCACCGATAATTGACGTACTTAGTTTAGGGTCAAGGGTAATAAGATCGATTCCAGGTCCAACATATTTGGTGATATGTTTAATCGAGGCATAACCACCCCAAGCGATTATTTTCTCAATGTTGGCTGGCCGGTAAAAGCTCGTTTCAAACTCGATGTCTCCGCCTTTCCAGTACGCGACACAGACATGTTTGGTCAGAGGGTGATTTGGCTCCATCTCATGCATAGTTCGTGCAATGGCGGTAGCTGTCAATGGATCGTTGGATGGAAGTTTGATGATACTGTCACACCGAGTGCTACACCCACGGATGATAGTCCCTGCCGCGACCAATGGCACATTTCCTGCAATGACATGGATTGTTCTTGCCCCAAACGCCCTGACCGAGACTGTCCTGCCATCATTCATTTTTGTAGGAACCCAGTTCTCCAAGTATTCTATTCCGATTCTTTTCTCAAGCATTTCCCGAATTGCTCCTTTAGAAAAGAATGTTGGTAACACACTATACGTGGTCAAGAGCACACCATGCGTTAAGCCCGAAGCTTCTAAAGCTAGCTTGTATGCGTCTTTTAAATATTCATTCTCGTTAAGCACTAAATGTTGTCCTAGATCTTCGAGAAAATCCAAGATCTCCTCAATACTGAGGTCATACAAATCCTTCAATGTCGAAGGATTGGACAATACGATATCTTTCAAGTATTTCTTGGCATCTGGTGTCCTAAAAGCCGCCCCATAGCGTCCACCAAATGATTTTGAATAGTCCTCGATGATTTTCCCCCGTGCTATGATTGGTATTTCATATTCTTCCAGGTCTTGGGTACTCTTTGTTTTCTCCATTACTGTTTGCATTCATTATTCACCATTGTTTTGAAAAGATCACTATGTGATATGATATCATGCTTATATATTCAAAAGAGAATGAAACCAACATAGATTCAAAGCGAACTATGGAAGCTGGTAAATTCCAATAAAACCCCACCTCCAAAAAAAATCCCTCCCATTCTAAAAACCTACTAGTTGAAAATCAATAGTAATTGTTCATGAAGATCAATATATCGATAGATACTCAGTGAACGGTAGCCTTTACTAAATTGATCCCTGTTTTTGAAACAGATGTATCAAAAACTGTTACACACGAGAAATACATGAAAATTTAGCTTGTCTAGTTATCATCAATCCCGCTTATCCACCTTACTGCATCTCTTAGAAGCGGCCAATCCGATTCTGGATCATAAGGGCCAGATGCTGGGTCAGGATAATCTACACCATCGCGGTCATCATCTTCTTCTAACTCTGGATGAGGACCTGTGAGAAAAACAAGCCCCTGACCATATTCACAGGTAGCTATTGCAGCTTTCTCAGTCGCATTGTAAACTGCAAGAATATTAACCGAGCTATTATCAGTGATATTTAGAAAGCATCCCCCCTGATAATACATCGTCATTTTTTCAGGGGCTGAATCAGTGATAGGGTGGGTTGTGTTGATAATGTCAATGACAGCCATCCCCCATCCAGGTTCTGGACGTTCGGCAATCTCAAGTATTGGACCCCAAGCAACTGCTGGAAAGATACCAAGATTGTTCTCTGGACTCCCATTAATGTAATCAGATACATTTGAAGAATCACCCATCCAGACATTGTACTCACAAGCAGTGTACGCACCCTGACATATCCCGATATAACCACCACCATTTTCTACAAAATCCACTATTTTTGATCTCCCTAGAAATCCCAGTCCCTCTTCATAAGGGATGCCATCGCCTCCAGGCATTATAACAACATCGGCTTCAAGGAGTGCGTCGTTCCTGATGTCATTACCATCAATCACTATGTAATCAGCACCCATCCACTCGGAAAAATTGGTCAAGATGATGTCCTCACCTTCAGTCACGCCAGGGCCATTGTAGACAGCAATCGTGATATTGCTTAATGGAGTCTCGTTTGAATTCAGAGGGTTTAATAATTGGAGGAAGATAAAACCCGCAATAGGAATAGAGACTATCACCACGATTACAGTTAACAATCTGATTGTTCTATTGTTTTGCATTGGTTAATCACAATCTTGGTACAAAAAAATCTAGGAGTAAATTTATTCCTAATTATATTTGTAATTTATGGATTGTGCAACAACAGGACTCACAGAGTGCATGAATACAAGGAATATTCAAAGTGGATCTTAGTGCGAGCGAAGAAGCTCTATAATTAAATCCGGAAAAAGCACAGTCTCCCAATTCTTCTTGAATCAATCTTTCATTTTCATCATCCGTCCCTTTCGTTTAATATCTATTGCCTTAAAATATAATTTTTTATTAGATTGTTAAGAACTGTCAAGTAGACACGAAGAATGCTGGAAGTCTCCTGAATGACAAAATTTGAAGTTACCCATGATGGTACCAAGATTGCAAAGGAAAGAAACAGAATTGCTAACGAAATATCTAATGATGAGATCTTTATTCAAACGGTGTACAACGCTTTAAAAGTTCTAGATGCGAATGTAATAGAGAAATTGATATTAGCCTTCTCTTCTATTCCAGAAACAAGAGTAGATTTTTCTCTGGCTAAAGCTCGTTTGATTAGTTTTCTCGATTCGCTTGAAACAACTGAGGAGGTTCCTTCAGAAGAAATAACGCTTTTAAAACATTCAATTGAGAATATTAATTCTCTCCAAGAGCTTTTTGCCCAGAGAACAGAAAGTGTCAACTCACCAAGCTAGCAGTAGGTGATTTCTAGGTAGCAGAAACTAGGGCATAAATCTTTTCGAGAATGGATTGGAGGGTCACCTCGTTTAATCTCCCCTATTGTTGAAACCAGATACTTAATTTTTTCTCATATAAAAAAGGAGAAAAAGGGACTAGTCCTCCTCTTCGGTTAGGAAGTCTAGCATGTTTTCGTGAGCTTCAGTTAAACCACCACAACTAATTTTTTCATCGTCATCCTGTTCCTCACTGTACTAAATGACATTGTTTTCTATTCATGGCCCTTTTAATCAACAGAGACATTCATCCCAATTTAAATTGACTTTTTTTCCCGTAATGAAGCCACGCCGTCAAGATATCCAAGAAAACAAACAGGCCAGTTTGTATTCCTTCACAAGGATAGGGTTTACCTGTGTCAGGATCCAAGACAAAAGGGAGTGATGTGGTAATGATGGTATTTGCAGCTTGGTGCACCACCACCCGTCATGTTGGCCACGCTTAACACATGTGTTACTTACATCTGTATCATTTTGCCTATTAGGAAGGATCAGATCAGGGACTACTCCAGTAATAACAAGTGTTCCATCGTCTAATGGGGTTACTTCAACAGGAGGGATAGTATCAAACTCCTCTGGTCGGTAGAATGAGGAATTTCGTTTTTTATCTCACGAATAGGAGGAAATAGAAATCTCACAATCGATTTTTCCATGATTTTCTTTTGAATGCTAGAATTCCAATTATAAGAACAAATAAACCGATTCGTAATCTAATCCAGAACAAAAGAAACTTTCATGTTGTCCCTCATTAATTATTAATTAGGGGTCATTATTCTCTCAATAATTATCATATATTACATCTATCAACAAAGGGAACTTTTTACAAACTAGATTAATAATAATAATAAAAAAAAAGGAGAGGGAGGGAGTTAGTCCTCATCTGAGGTTAGAAAGTCAAGCATGTTTTCGTGTGCTTCATTTACACCCGCGCAAGAGATCTTATCATCGCCTCCTTGTTCCTCACTGTAGCGAATGACGTTGTTTTCTATCCACGGTCCTTTGAGACCACAGGGGCATTCATCCCAGTGTATATTGACTTTGTCTCCCGTAACGAAGCCACCCCAATAGGTTTCTGTTAAGATATCTAGGAAAGCAAACCGGCCAGTTTGTATTCCTTCGCGAGGATAGGGTTTACCCGTATCTGGATCTAACACAAATGGGACATGATAGGGAGCGATATGATAGTGATGGTACTCGCAAGAGGGGGCACCCCCACCAGTCATCTCGGTCATTCCGTATGCGTCTCGTATTTGTTTGAATCCCCAAAACTCGCAGGTCTTCTCATACCAGCCATCAGGGTAGACTTCCCCCTTCATTCCTCCACCTGTTAATACTACGGACTCTGGTGAAAAGATACCTTTGATGCCTTTTTCGAGGCCCTCTAAGGCGGGGGGAACGAGTTGTGGCCACGTTCCAGCCAGGAATATTTGTTTTCCTGCATACTCTGTGGTTATCCGTTCGTAAAACTCTTCCATTGCCTTGGGCATGGCTCGTTTCATCCGAATCAGTTCCCCTTTGTTCCACTTCATTGCCTTTAGGAGTTGTAATTTTCCTAGTTCGCCTTTGGCTTGAGCGGATTTTATTCTGCCTGCCAAGGACATAAAATCGGCACTCATTGGAAAATTAAATGCGGTAACAAAGTCCTCCTCACCGTCAGCAATCAGTGGCCCGAGTAGTTGAACTAATCGTTGGGTGAGTTGTCTGCCTGAACGAAAAATTGGAGCGACAAAGGGCATTCGTTTCTCGTGGAAATTGTACCCTGACATAAGTTCCAGGCACATAAAGAAGCCATTAATGTAGTTAGTCATTTCCGCGTCGCTACGTGGCAAGAATGACAGTTTACCCGATGTCCCTGACGAATGGACAACTTCCAGACCTGATATGGCTTCCACTTGATCCAACCAGTTATCAATTGAATTCGCTTTGACATCGTAGCACGATGAGAGGTCATGTGTGGTAAATTTGTCAAACCATTTTGTCAGTGTTCCAAATCGTTTCTTTTCGATAAGACTTAATGGATACGATTTGTAAGCTGTATGTTGAAATAAAATTGGAACAACATCATCTAATGTTTCGATTTTGTCAATCTTCTGTTCTGTTGCCAACTTGTCCAACGCTTTCACTTGTGGGCGGAAATAATTAAACATGTGTTGGACCCACTTAAGCTGCAAGGCATTAAGCGTATCACCTCCGATTGAAAAAAGGTCGGTTGGTGTATTCTTTGACCGATCCACCCATTCTCGTGGGTGACCTGTTAACTTGCCATAGGGTTCTATTTGTCCCTCTGATGTTTTTGTTGACGAAATTGTCATTATAACACTTCCGTCAATTGATCTTTTTGTTCATTCCTTATATACTCGAAATCCCAACTACTTGTCTCCTCCTTCTCCTATGTTAATCTTTGATCCCATTAAGAAAAAAGGGAGAGATAAAAGTATAAGGTTAGAATACTCTCAGTGATTTTTCTCATGAAAAAATATAAATAGACCATATACATGTACAATCAAGGATGAGAATGAAATATACTTTCACATATATAATCGAGCTAGATGAAGATGGATATTATGTGGCAGACGTGCCTGCTTTACCAGGATGTCATACTCAAGCAAAAAGCTTAGATGAGTTAAAAGAGAGAGTTCTGGAAGCAATCCGTCTTTGCCTTGATGAAACTGGCACTTTCACTGAAAAATCACGATTTGTCGGAGTTCAACAAATTGAGGCTTTAATCGAATGACTTTGCGGCCATTGAGCTATCGTAAAGTAGCCAAGCGTCTTGGAGAATTAGGTTTTCATCCTGTAAGACAATCAGGGTCTCATGTAGTCTTTAAGAATTCAGATGGACACATGACGTAGTTCCAAATCATCCTGGAGAAGAAATCGGGAGGGGACTGTTGAGAAAAATCATAAAAGACCTCGATATATCCGTAGAGGAATTTATGCAAAAAATGTAGCCATTTCCTGTCTTCTGATGATGGAACGTCAGTCATTCAATAACATTAGACGTTTTGTATTATTCAAATGTCCTAAGTGTCAGTCTAATATGAACGAAAGAAACTTATTAACTGGTAAAGTAGAAGCCATCCCGATATGGATACCGATCAAGAAAGCTTTCTAGACGAGTTGATGAATTTACCAAGTTTATACAATGGTAAAAGATCTCCTGATGGAAAATATGTAGCGTTCAATATAATGAATCTTTACCCAAATTTAGATGTTTTCTTTACAAACGCGCTGCCATCTAATTCTGTAACTCCGTTGACAAACACCCAAGAATTTACGATTCTTTACAACTGGTGGCCTGACTCGAAATCGGTTCTTATAGGTCAAGATAGTGGGCGTGATGAAAGAATAACCCTATATCAGGTATTTTTAGACAATCTAGAACATATGGAACCCCTTACTCGACTGAAACCCGAGTATTACCTCAGAACCCCTTCAATCTCTCCAGATGGTAAAATTCTCTATTATTGCGCTAATTATAATTTTTCAAGTGAAGCTGAAACAGAAATATCTCATATCTTTCGACATACTTTAGAAGACCAATCTATCGAGCTACTCACCTCTCCTTTAAAACCTGCTTATAATTTGGTCTATTTAAATTTAAGGGGTACTTTTTTACTTTATAATCGATCCGACATCAAACCAGGGGGAGACCAATGGTGGTTAATAAGAGAGGATGGTTCTGATGACAGAGAAATATTGAATTTCGGTGCGGATGCCAAAGTAGAAGCCTCCTGGCTCCCTAATTCTGAACAAATCGTCTTTATCACAGATAGTCTTGAGAATGAACGACTTCAGACTAGATTAACTGGAATATTCAATATTCTTACTGATGAGATAATTTGGCTTAATAAATCTGAGGAATCGATTGGCCCAGATTTAAGTCATCACGACTTTAATAAAGCTTATGCTTCTCGTTATGATCCAGAGAAGATCGTGTTAGTTGAAACGAAAAGAGCTAAAACACTGGCTTATTTCTACAATTTAAGGAGACATGAATTGATCGCTTTTCCAAGATTACCTGGATCTTTATGGCCTATTCAAAATCTCCTAGATGGACGTTGGATGGGAGCTTATTATAGCTCTACACAACCGAATACTTATGTTACTTTTTCAGTTGACGATATCCTGAATTTGTCTATGGATCAATTTCAATATTATTTCAACAATTTTGCTCACACTAAAGTTCAGCAATCACAATTGGTTCCTGCAGAGGAATTAGAATGGAAATCAAAAGATGGAACCAAAATTCATGGATGGGTATACAAGGCTAAAGAACCAACTGTTGAAAAGGCAATCCTCTATATCCATGGGGGTCCAACATCACACTCTGAGGATCGTCTGAATAGTGAAATTCAATATTATGTCGCTCAAGGATTTAATGTTTTAGACCCCAATTATCGTGGCTCAACTGGATATGGGGTTGCCTTTCGGGAAGCAATTAAAATTGAAGGATGGGGTGGTGCTGAGCAAATCGATATCGCAGAAGGAGCAGAAAAACTTATTGAAATAGATTTAGCTCAGAAAGGAATGGTTGGGGTTACAGGTACAAGTTTTGGGGGATATTCTGCTTGGTGCCTGATAACAAAATTTCCAGAGCTTTTTGGAGCAAGTGCCCCTGTCTGTGGTATGACTGACCTTTTTGTTGATTATGAAACCACTCGTCCAGATCTTCGAATTTATAGCGCAGAAATGATGGGAGGTACTCCAGAAGAAGTGCCTGAACGGTATAGAGAAGGAAGCCCAATAAATTACGTACAGAATATTCAAGCAAAAGTCCTTATTGTTCAAGGCATGCGAGACCCAAATGTTACACCCGAAAATGTGCGTGTTGTTGAAGAAAAGTTGAAATCTCATGATATCTATTACGAAAAACTTGCGTTTGACAATGAAGGGCATGGAATAGTCCGAAAAGAAAACAAATATTCAAAAATTCTCCGTATAGCTGAATTTTTTCAAACTACTTTATAGGAACCTTAATGTTTTATATTGAGATGGGTTTTATAACCCAGCATGAATGGCTTATGTCATACTGAGACGGTTCAATTGGAATTGAAATGGGGTAAGCTATTTCCTCATTCTTAACAGATAAATAGAAACCCGAAATTTTCTACTTATGGAACAAATCATTTGGCCAGAGTGCTTGTACACGTTTCTGAATATTATTTCAAAAAGTCCTCTTGAAAAAACAGTATTAGATTGTGGTGCAGGAGGAAGAAGACCTCCCTTAGCGCTTTTTAAAACGTTGGGGTATCAAACTTATGGGATTGATATTTCAGAGAAATCTTTAGAAGCTGCCAATATGTTTGAACAACATCACAATGTTTCTCTCAACATAAAATATGGAGATATGAGAAAGCTTCCTTTTGAAGACGAGTCAATGAGTTTTATATATACACAGAATTCCTTGTGTCATATTAGTAAAAAAGACCATGTCTTAGTCATCAGCGAGATCCAACGAGTGTTACCAAAGGATGGATTCTGTTTAGTCGATTTTATGTCTGTAGAATCTTCTTATTGCACTGAAGAGGAAATGGGTGAGTTAATAGGGAACCATGAATATCGAATGAAAGATGGAGATGAAGATACTTATCACAGCTTCTTTCAAGGCAACGAACCAGATAGCTATTTCACTGATTTGAAGATAATTAGAATAGACAAAGTGATTATTGACCACAGAATTGTAGATAATCCCTATACTGATGTCCGATACTATTATTTTGCCAAAAAATGAATGGTCAGAAGGTATTTCTGATAATTATCAAGAGAGGAAATCCAGCAAGAAGAATTCTCAAAAAATCTTTAATCTGAATAAGCGGTTCTATAAATCAGTTGGTGTAAATTCAGGAATTTTACGATAGACTACTCGTTTACTAATATTTTATATAGTCTGAGAAGTTAATAATTAAATCCGTTCAAATTCATAGAGAAGGTAAAATTTAATGTGGAATGAACCATTAAAGAGAAAATTTAATCTTAAAATACTCTTAATCTTAATTATCTTTATTATTAGTATAATAACTATTTCTAACGAGGTTGTAGCTTTATCCAAAGAAAACCCACTGAAAAAACCTAGTACTATAACAGAATCAGAAGTCCTTGTATTAACCACGGTAAGTGAAATAGGTTTCGACCAATATGAAGGAGCAGTTCTATCAAGTTTCGGTATCCAATATGATTACGAACCGATAGGATTGTCCACTCCCACTCTTATTACACTCCAATCTTACTCTGTCGTATTTATTTACATATCTAATCAACCCCATGATTCTATTGCCCTTGGAAATGTCCTCGCAGACTATCTAGATGGTGGTGGAGCTGCAGTTGTTTCATCTGCAGCTTTTACAGCTGATAGCATCTGGGATATTGAAGGTCGATTTATTAATTACGCGCCTTTCGTGTATGGTCCTCTTCTAAACGCATTTAGATCATATGATGGTCTTTCCACTCATCCAATTTTCAATAATGTCTCAGATATCAACTCTACTCGTGTACATGATCTTTCTCTCGCTGAGGGCGCTATTACAATCGCTTCATGGACTAATGGTTATCCTTTTGTAGCAATTAAGGATAACGTGATTGGTATCAGTTCATTAGCTAACACAGCATTTTGGGAGGGGGATTTGGGTAAAGTTTGGGCGAATAGCATCTCATATCTCTTAAGTGATCATACTTCACCTACTTTGACGAATCCTAGCGATATTTCTTTTAATGAAGAGACAACAGGAAAAAGTATTAGTTGGATTGCGAATGATCCTAATCCTGGAGATTATTTTATCTACAAAGACAGTGTTGAAATCGAAAATGATTCATGGATATCTGATGATCCTATCACGATTAGCGTTGATGGACTTGAAATTGGTTCCTACAATTATACAATAGTAGTATTTGATGAATCAAATAACACTAACACGGATACTGTCATTGTTACTGTTACTGAAGCGACAACAACTACCACAACAACTATTACAACAACTATCACAGCAACATCCACACTAGATACATCCGATACTGCAGAAACGACAAGCAAGGTGGCAACCTCTCCAGGATTCACATTTCTAACTGCTCTATCAATTGCAATAATTTATCTAATTACTAAAAAGTTCAAAAAGCCTAAATAGGAGCCTAATTATAGCCGATATTAGGTTTAAATACGATTCTTTTGGTAATTCAGTAATAATTACTCCCTTACTTGGATCCTTCTTTCATTAAGAGTTGAATGTACAGTTTGATCCGCACCAATCCAAGTATCTAACAAAGTCTCTATTGATAATTGGTGAAAATTCAGCGAGTTAATAAGGCATTTTAAAGTGGAGAATTGTCCTGTAGTATTTAATTACTTTCTTATGGTTATTACAATTTCCAATTATACTGATATAGACTGTACAGTCTTTGATAGATTGAAAATGAGAATTCAGGATCAATTTTACAGATTCAAGGCGAAAGTTACCTAGCTGATCTAATCAGACTGTTTGAGTGTGAGAGTATCCTCATTTGCCTCTCCTTTTTCTCCCTTTCTTTTTTTTAGTGACTATTTTAGATGAGGCGTACAGATTTAATTGGTATTCTAATTACATCAATCAATACCTCCAATATGATGATCAATGTAGGCAGTATGAATAAAAGACTATGTTCCGCTGCGTAGAAGATCATCAAGTAAATGATAGGGCAACTTATGACCACTAGCTAAATGATCTAGTTGCTCCATGAGTTTTCCAGCAAGACGCTTTTGAGTTGCTTTATAACGAGCAACAGCTCGCTTATGTAGATTGATTTTGCTAGCAACACGCTTCTGAAGGATTTGATAAGCCTTTTTAGCAGCTATTGTTGGAGGACACCAACGTTCTTGACGTTGTAGCAAGTACCAAATCAAACAGACTAATTTTCGGGCGCCTACACAGATTGCCAACCAATACGCATCCTTTTCTTGATATTTTCTGTGGATAAACACGTAAAGAGGGTGATTTTTATCACCACGGGCAAAGATGTTAGTGCAGGCTAAGGTTAATGCACGACGGAGGAATTTATTACCTCCTTTGTGGATTTTCCCTGTTTTATGTTTCTTATCACCCGATTGGATGACCCGCGGGGCAAGACCAACAAATTTAGCCAGCTGTTGAGGCCGCTTAAAGAATGACACGTCTACCACTTCTGCCAACACCGCGGCGGCAGTATCGGGTCCGATACCTGGAATACTCAACAGAATCTCAAAATTCCGCTTGAATTGCGGATTTTGATCAGCCATCGCATAGTACGTCTGGCGATACTGGTCTTGAAGGGTTTGAAAGACCTGTAGTTGAGCTATTTCGGCCCCGAGAGCTATTCTATCAAGGGGAGCGAGTCGCAAGCGGAGCTGCTCAAGCTCCTGAACCAGTTGATCTAACTTCTGTTGTTTACTCGCTCGTTGTGCAGTAGACCGATGGGGATAATATTGGTCTACTAATTCTTGAATCGTCTTATCAGTTGTGATTGTAGCCACCAAGAGTTTCAGTGACCACTGACTGGTGAGGAACCCTGAGAAGAGCTTAGTACCATTGAACTCATAGCGATGGAAGATTTGGTGAAGGCGCTGTTTACATTTAGTTACTTCTTGGATAAACCGGTAGAGTGACCTCATTAGCCGTCTTAGTGTGAAGAACTCGTCCAGTGCTAGGATAGATGGTTTCAATCTACCATCGCGATGGGCAATGGCAATGCGTCGGGCATCTAATTTGTCGGTCTTCTTCCCTTGAGTGTTCATGGTCTGATGGGGGTTAGCTAAGAGGATGGAAATGTTTGTTTTTGACAGGGTCTCCAGAATCTTCAGATGGTACTGGCTGGTGGCCTCCATCGCTACGCTGCGGACGGAATACCTGTGACACCAGTCAATGAGCTTCGCGATATCTTTGAAGCTATTGGATGTTTCTTGTTCGAAGAGAATATTCGTTTCTGACACAATACAGACTGCCAAGATCTCTTTATGGACATCAATTCCCATAACAGGACCATTCCAACGCTTTCCCTCACCAATGTGTAAACCGATAGGTTTTTGAGTTCGTTTGCGTACCATTATTTGCACCAGTGCGCGAGAGGTCTGGGGTGTTCAAGTGACACAACCTTTCTTACGATCTCATGGATCAAGCGAACGATTCGTCCAAGAACACCAAACAGTCTTTTTTACAGAGTCGCTGAGGTAGTAATCAGAGCTCTAGGGAGAAGACGGATTCACCGACCTCTCGCCTGTGGTCGCAACGCTCTCTCCCTAAAAAAGATTGTGCGCGAAAATGCGTTGGATTTCCAACGTGTTATTCGTCTTTTTTTTGATAATAACTTTTTGTGACAATATGAATAAGGGAAGTTCCATCTTATTTTCTAAGTAATATTACGAATTGATGTAGTCTGGAAAATGGTACTTGAAGAGCTAGATCTAAATTTACAATTCCTCTGTTTTCTATAAAGTTTAACTGCAATACCTACCAGAGAACATTTATTTCGTTACTTTTTATTATTTCTTCATCCTTCGTAATCAAATTTTCAACTCCTTCCTGTCTACATGTTGAAACAATCATACGATCATGTAATCCTCTTATATTGCTATCCAAAAAGTGTTTCCACCCATCTTTTGTTAAATCAACAATACTAAAAATTGGACTTTGATATATTACATCCAATATATAATTAATTTTTTCTCTAGGAATTACAATCCCAAAGATATTTCTTTCTTTTAAAATAGTATATATTGATTCTCCGATAACAATAGATGGGACTAGCATTCTAGCCTCATTAGATTCTGCCTTACTGAAAATTATATCTCCATCTTTTCCTAATTTATTTACAAAATAAGATAATAAAGCTACTGAATCAACACCATAAATTTCGTTTTTAATCGTCATC
>JAEOTY010000095.1 GCA_016839625.1 Candidatus Hodarchaeota archaeon | reverse complement strand
ATCACTTTTTCATTCTCATTAAACAATCAGATACTTTACAATTCACCGCTCGAAGGTTTCTTCGGTGTGTTCGTGACGATATCTTTCCGTTGCTGCCTTTTCGAGGAGGTGATGCGTGAAGACTGAAAATTTGCTAGCTTATTTAGATGATAACTGGAAATACTAGGTGATGAAAGATTTAAATTACGCTGAATTTCACGAACTCCTGCCGCACTTTTTTTTCGCAGTAAATAGAAATAGACATCCAATGTTGTCCCTTTAATTACTGTCTCAAGGTTTATTGGTATATTTTCGATGTCAGGGTCGTCTTGATCTTCAAAAAAGGTTTTGATTCTCTTTTTCAGGTTTCTTGTGTATTGATGAACCATTCTATTTCTTCCATGATATTTTTTCCATTTCAACCCCATTGTCTAAAAGGAGTGGTCGGTTTGTTGTCAAGAGTCTTCTCAATTTGTGTTAGTATTTCATCACTGAGGGTTACATCGCTAGCAGCAGCATTTTCAACAACTTGTTCTGGTTTTGAGGCCCCCATGATTGTTGAGGAAATTTCTGGTCGTCTGAGAACCCAGGCTAACGCTAATTGACTCATAGGAATCTCGATTGAAGCGGCTAATTCCAATAATTTTGTTATTTGGGCCCCCCGTTTTTTAAACAAATCCTTTGGAATTTCTTTCTGTATAGATTCTATTGCAAAACGACTGTCTGCTGGAATACTCTTTAAATATTTGCCAGTATAGAATCCTCCAGAAAGTGCTTCAAATGCAGTTATTCCCAATCCATGATAATTAGCGGTATCGAAGAGCTCGACCTCAATGAAGCGTGCATTCAGGTGGTATGGAGGTTCTTCAACAGCAGGGGGAATCAAACCGAACTCTTTTGCAATTCCAATCGTTCGTTCAACAAGAAAAGGTGGCCACCAACTAGTTCCCCAATAATGTACAAGTCCTTCTTCTATTAGATGTGTCATCGTTCCAATTGTCTCTTCTAGGGGAGTCTCTCGATCTGGACGATGACAATAATAAATATCTAGATAATCAGTTTGTAAATATCTCAGGGAGTCTCTAATTGACTCTCTAATATGTTTACGAGATAATCCCCCGCTATTAGGACTCTCTCGTAGTTGTTTGAACACTTTACTACTGATTACAAGATCGTCTCGATTCTGTTCTTTTAAAAACTCCCCAAGAATGATTTCAGCTCGAGTTCGTTGTTCTAGGGGAAGTTGTGAGTCGTCAATACCGTATCGATCTGCGCAATCAATAAAATTTATCCCTTGGTTCAACGCTTCATTTAAACACGCTAAGGCTGCTTCCTTTTTGATGTATGAACCGTGATACATAGTACCAATACTAATTTCTGATAGTTTTATGCCATGTTTTCCCATTTTTCTGTATTTCATTTGTTAACCTTCCGAGCGATAATTAAAAGTCATGTAGGTCTGGAGGGAATATTCCAACTTTTGCTAAAGGATGTTGACGAACAAAATTGGTGAAATCAACATATGATTCAGTAGTTCCTCTTCTAATTGGTATAGGTCGATTGTTCAAGGAAGATTCAATTTTTTCACGAATTTCCGAATCTAATTTGATATCAATTGATTGAGTGTTTTCCTCAACACGATCAGGATTCCTTGTACTCATTAAAACTGTGTCAACAAGGGGAATTTGCATTGTCCAAGCGTAAACAAGTTGAGGTAGGGAAATATCTAGCTCTTGTGCCAATTCAGAGAGTTTCCTAATTTTTTCCATTATCAGGGGATCTTTCTCAATATAGCTAGAAAAATGTCTCTTGTCTTCTACGGAAAGATCCTCAAGATTTAAAGCATTATATTTTCCTGTTAGCAATTTTTCGGCTAATACACGATAAGCAACAATACCTAGGCCGTGATAATCGGCAGTATAAGGCAATTCAATTTCCACTGCATACCTCTGAAACATATTATACTTAGTTTGATCACATACAGGAGCTCTTAATCCTAATCTAGTTGTAATACCAAAAGTGCGTTCTAATTGAACTGCTCGCCAATTTGATGTCGCCCAATGAAGTATTTTCCCCTGTTCAATCAAATCATTCATTGCATTTACAGTTTCTTCAAGAGGTGTAGCAAAATCATATCTGTGACAGTAGTATAGATCAAGATAATCAGTTTTAAGGCGTTTTAGGGTCTTATCTATTGATTCATGGATGTGTTTTTTACTAAGTCCTCGGTCGTTTGCATTCTTACTCATCGGAAACATGACTTTACTACTTATAATAAAGTTTGAACGATCATATTCTTGAATAAATTCGCCAATGATTCTTTCAGCTTCTCCAAATGCTCCATATATATCAGCACAGTCAATATAGTTGATGCCTAGGTCTACTGCTTTCTCAAGACATTTCAAACCATCTTGTCTGGAAACAGGATTTTCTGTGAATTTATATTGCGCTCCTCCATAAGCCATTGTACCAAAACTAATTATGGAAACATGCATTCCGCTTTTTCCTAATTTTCGAAACTTCATTGAATTATCCGTCCTTTCTAGGTGAATAGTCAGGTTTTCATTGATTAAACGTTAGTTCTTATTTCCTCGAAAATTTCGTTGATAGACTTCAATAAAGCAGGTTTTAATGGACCATACTCCAAGATAGCAGCATTTTCCTCGATCTGAGCTAATGTTTTAGCACCAGGAATGGGAATTGTTGTATCGCTAGTACTCCAAAGATAACTCAACAATATTTGAATAACAGTCCGACCATCTCCCTTAAGCAGTTCTTTTAGTTCTTCCAGTTTTGCTTGCCTTTTGATAAACCATTCTTCTTCGACAAAATCTCGTCCATACCACATATGATTCTGTGGTAAAGTCTCCATATATTCCTTTGAGTATTTTCCTGTTAATACACCACTTCCAAGCGGAGATCGGATGACACCTGCTAAATTACGTTGCTCACACAATTCAATCATTTCAGGATTTGCTCGTGTCATATGAATGGCATATTGAATAGCAATACAATTTTTTCCTTCTTCAGCAAATATTGTTGCTCGCTCTACATCATCCGTACTCCATCCATAACCCCCGATTCTACCTTCGGAGACTAAATCCTCTAAAACCAGTATCACATTTCTTGCGCTGTCTGGTGGATGTTCACTGTCATGCAATTGATACAGATCAATGAAATCAGTTTGTAATCTTTTGCAACTTGCATCAAGCGCTTGTCGTATGTAATCAGGGTTAACGTTTTTTCCTATGGAAATTCTTGTTTTCTCATCAAATTGATTGGCAAACTTTGTAGCAATTACCATGTCATTGCGATCATATTCAGAAAGAACTGATCCGAGAATTCGTTCTGAGTGACCAAATCCGTAAATGTCAGCCGTATCAAAAAAATTCACTCCTAATTCAATTGCTTTATGGATTGTCTTTTTAGATTCATCGTCATTCACGGGGCCATAAGCTAGGAAATCTCCATCTTTTCTTTGGAATGGGCCTCCGATAGCGAAACAACCCAATCCTAAAGCACTTACATCAATTTTACTCTTACCTAATTTTCTTGTGTACAATTTCATTCAACTATTTTTCATTCTTTTTTGAATTATTCATAATTATATTCATATTCTCCTTCCCCAGTGAGCTTAAAGTTGTATTTCTTGATATCTTCCTCCCTGAGAGTAGCAATGTCAGGTTCTACTTCTCCCATTGCTTGGTTAAAGATAAATGCTTGGTTTTTTTCCTCACCTTCGGAAAAATCTCTAATTGAAAATTCGGAGTGATTCATAATTAATCTCCTCATTTTATTCTCTTTTTTATTTAGAAATATGACGTTTCAATTGGTTCTTGAACTATCCAAGATTATGTTTCAAGTTTTTATTGAAACGTAAAATCTGATATATAATTTTCGAATGTGGCGAAACATAAAATATTCAGTACTGATAACAAGCACAACAATTCTGAATGGATAATAATACAAATGAGTGATCACAAAATGGCTGAAGATCATCAAATTTTATTCGATCATTGGGAAGATATACCTGCTTTCGAATATGTAGATCTTCCAAAAGATAAATACTATTCCCATCCTGTTAGGAGGGAAATTGTGAGACTTCTTTTGGAAGGAGTTGAAGAAGAGTCACCAGATGGGAAATTTAAGAAGCGTCATGCCCTCAATGTCATCGAAATCCGAGAACAACTGGAGAAGAGAAAAAATATTGACATGAGTCCAACGAATCTTTATTTCCATTTAGATATTCTCCAAGAAGTTGGATTAATCAAAGTTGTCACTACATTGCAAAAGGGCCCACATGGACGCAATAAAGTGAAATATTTCGGACGTGTCGCACGAAGTCTCTTTGTTTCAAGTGAGGAAATTAGTCTTTCAAATTATACCGAACAATTTAAAGAATTTGAAAAACTAGCTAATATTCTACAATATTCACTACCTAAAGATTACGCTAATTTCCCACATAAATTATTAGAAACTAAGCAACAGTTCTACAAAGTTTTGGGTACTTGGTTAGTAGACCATGAAGAACTAATTGAAAGAGAAAAGCTGGATCTTGGCATTTTATTCGAATTTCTAAAAATAATTAATGCAATCCACCCAAAATATAATGAATTATTCGGTGATGTTTTTACTCTGCTTAAACAAGCAATTCCGGAATTATAACTAATTAATTGCGGTAGAGATTATGAATTCTGAGTTATATCTCAAGACCCCAATTTGGTATGAAAAAGAAAAAATATCATATTTTGTGCCAAAAGGATCTAATTGTCGATATTTACAAGTTCCCAAGGTTGAACCATTAAAAAATTTGGAGGAAACACTTGATAAAGCTGTCAACTCTCCGCTAAACTCCGCCTCACTCAAAGACTTGATAGCGGATCATTATCAACAAGGACAAACCGTTGTAATTTTACTCGATGACACGACTAGGCCAAATATCCACACAAGAGCGTTATTACCTCTATTAACCAGAAAATTAATAGAATATGGAGTTCTCGGTACTGATATTCGATTGATGATTGCTACAGGAACCCATGAGCCTCCACCCCCTCATCAAATTCAAGAGCTAATCTTGGGAGAACTATATGAATCATGGAAAGATCGTATATGGGTTCATGATTGTGACGATACAGCCAATCATGAGGATCTAGGATTCTCCCTTCAAAACACTCCTATATTGATTGATAAAAGAGTACTATCAAGTAGTTTAATGATTCCCTTAAGTGATTCAGAATATCATTATTTTGCGGGAGTCGCTGGTTCTGTTAAATTATTTGTTCCAGGGGTGAGTGCAAGAAGAACTGTGAGAGTAAATCATTCTCGTATTTTTGATCTGAACACAGGCTTCAAGCAAGAATGTCGTATGGGGAATATTGAGAATAATATTTCAATACAAGATATTAGAGATATTGTACGTTCTCTTATAGAGAAACACAGGCAAAGGATCTTTGTAATTGATGCAATAATGCAACAAGGAGAATTTATTAACATCGTCGCTGGAAATCCAATCGCTGTCCATGATCATGCTCTGAAAGCTCTTTCACGTCTTAGAGATGTTTCAATTCCTGAAAAAGCTGATCTGGTCATCGTTGCTAAACCGTCGGTAGACTTCTATCAAGCAGGGAAAGGCGTTAACGCAGCAAGCCATGCAGTCAAGCAAGGAGGACAGATTATTTTGCTAGCAGGATGTCAAGAGGGGTTCGGGCCAGATGATTATTTTGAGACAATGAATCAGGTCAAGGGTTTGCCCTATCTTGAAGCGATGCAATGGGTCATTAACAATAAATGTACCAAAGAGACATTCGAAATAGGTATACAAAACGCTGTTGATTTGTTCAGAATCCTTCAGTTAACCGAGGGGCAACTTTATATCTATTCGGAATTAGATCCCCAGCTGTTGAAAGAAACATTTAGATATAATTCCTTACTGACGAGTAAAAGCCCTCAAGAAGCGTTGAGATCATTCATAGAAAGCTTCCTTAAAACCAATCCAGATGGAATGATTTATGTTTTCGAAGATTACAATATTTTGACAGTTAACAAAGCTATAGAAAAATAGTTCAAAGGTAATATAGTGGAAAGAAAATACCGATCAAAGGAGGAAAAAACCATTAGAAATAGTTGGAACCATACTTATCAAGATATAGGTGATTTAACGATACATTTTGTTGAAAGTGGTTCAGGTGAACTGGTGTTACTGCTTCATGGTTTTCCAGATTTTTGGTATACATGGAGGCATCAGCTACCTGTATTATCAGATCATTATCGGGTTGTCGCGCCTGATTTACGGGGATACAATAAGAGTGACAAGCCTGTTGGTGTCGAAAATTATCACAATCTCCTCCTTACTCAAGATATCACAGGACTTATTGGAGCATTAGGGGAGAGTAAAGCAATTATTGTAGGTCATGACTGGGGGGGAGCCGTAGCATGGAATCTTGCAATGATGGCTCCTGAATATGTAAAAAAGCTCGTTATATTGAACTGTCCTCATCCCATTCCCTTGGTTGAAGCATTTTGGTCAATGAAATTACGACAATTTCAAAAGAGTTGGTATGTTTTCTTCTTCCAATTAACCGAAGGACCAGAAGAAGTGTTGAGTAAGAATAATTACGAAATATTGACGAAAATGATCAAAGGATCTACAAGATATAAAGATGCATTTAGCGAAGAGGACTTGGGAAAATATATCGAAGCTTGGTCTCAACCTGGTGCTCTAACAGGAAGCATCAATTATTACCGAGCAAATTGGAATCTCACTAAAATATTGACCATGAAGAAGGAACAGCAAGAAAAACTCATAAACAGAACACCTAAGGTGAAATGCCCCACTCTGGTGATTTGGGGGGAAAAGGATGCCGCACTTGATAAATCATTGACCCTTGGAACAGAAAAATATATTGAGGGAGCATTTGAAATTAAATACCTTCCTGAATGTGGACATTGGGTACATCTAGAGGCACCTAACACAGTGAACAAGTACATTCTATCATTTTTAGGTTGATTAATGCGAATTTCTTTTCTAGCTTATCGAAATATTGAATTTATGACCGATATTTGGGATTACTTCTTCTTAAACAGCATTTGTTAGTGCACCTTTGGCTAGTTTTAAAAAGCCTGTTAGGTGCGCGATATATGTCGGCACGCGATATAAGTCGGTGCACTATATATCAGTAATCGTCAATCTAATACTACAAAATCAGTTCTTCGGAATGTCGTGAGAAAGAAATCTTCCAATTATCCACAAACTCATAAGATTGTGGAGAATCATTCGAAAGATAGCTTTAGGTTTGAGAAACTGATGAGTACGGACAAACATAGGGATATTACAGAACAACGGAAGAAATCGACAATAACAAAGCATTGGGAACGTGATCTTCGTCGTGGTTTGCTTCAATTGATGATTCTTATGTTAATCCGTCTTCGAACTGAAAAAGCACACGGGTATGGACTAATAAAACTGATCAAAAAAACCGATATTGGGATTGATTTGAAAGCAGGTACAATTTATCCATTGCTAAAGAGAATGGAATCTGATGGATTAATTGAATCTTTCCATGCTGACGATTCAACCCAACCTGGTGTTCCACGAAGGATTTACTTAATCACCGAAAAAGGCGAAAAAATGATTGAAGAAATGATGAGCACTTATGATTCATATAACAACACAATAACGAATTGGTATAATGAAATTAAAAACTCTAGAAGGTAAAGAATTTGAAATCCATTGATGTTGATGCAAAGCAATTGATTAGAACATATGTTGACGGTATTGAGGAGTATCTCCGTAAACACACTCGTTTGCACCCGAATGAAGTTGATGGCTTACTGAATGAAATCAATGATTTCGTTTATTTAAGAAGCGGTGAATTGGCATCTGGAGAGAAAGTCCAATATAATGATGTCTTGAAAGCAATCGAGGAATGTGGTTCCCCTTCTGAAATTTGTGAACAGTATTTAGAGTTGGATAAAGGCGAAGAAATCGAGAGGTTTAAACCAAAAGCTCAAGGTTTTATATCAAAGCTTCCGACTAAAGAAAAACTGAAAGACCGTTTTCAATTATCAAAAACTACTAAAGAAGAAAAGCATTATGGACCGGTTAGCTCTCCGCAGTCATTTTCGGAAATCAGAGCGTACTATAGTTACATCCCCAGTTTTGGTCTTTATCGTGTTTTTTCCTTATTATTCATTGGCTGGATTATTCTCGCACTTCTTTATATGAATCCACTCTTCCAAGGTATTACTTACTTTGGATCATATGGGAACGATTTGCGTGTCAGTACGGACTATATTTATTCTTTAAGTGCTAATTGGTGTTATTCTGTAGCAATGATTGCCTTAATTGTGGTAGTTTGGGAGGGGTGGGGCGTCAATTTGTGGAAAACAAGGCTAGTTGAGCAAAAAGGGATAGATCGTCGCTTTGATGATTCATTGATTGTAGGGATTTCACGACTTACTTTTCTAGTAGTGTTCTTCAGATCGTCCCTGCTTTTGATTAATACCTACTTGCTGTTTATCCCTATTTGGCTGATTCTTGCTGGGATTATTGAACGTCAAATGCAATCCCAGCTATGGCAAGAAAAGATCGGACCGTGGTTAGTGTCAATCGGATCGAATCTTACAAACTCCCATACTGACCAGACCATGGATCAGAACCTGTCGTATTTTGCTCGAATCACTAATCAGCTTACTAAACAAGAAAAAGCAATAATAGCAATTATCCTTGGAACATTCGTTGTATCTTTCGGATTTCCTTGGATTGGAATATGGCAACGCGATGGATATTATGTTGTTTCAAGTTTACCAGTGGGTGCTAGCATGATTGTTTATTTCTCTCTGGGAGTGATGTTAGCAATAGTGTGGTACATTAGACATTATAGAATAAAAAATCCTCATCTAGTTCCAAAGTCCTTTTCAGGAGAGTCTGAGCTAATTGCTTGGTTAATGAGACTATTAGCCTTAAAATTGATACTTATTGTCAGTTTTTTCACTCATCTGGGGAACTCTGAACTTACTGCAAATTATTTTGGTAGTCTGTGTGTTCTTGGGGTGTTAGTAGTCTCTGAAATCGTTTTAAATACCTATGGCGGGAAAACATTCAGATCTTGGTTCAGTAAAGGGTTGGTTATGCTTGCAAGCTCTGGATCAAGGGAACCATCCCCTCACAAATTCCAAGCTGATCCAACCGATTATTCAACAGACTCTTCACTGCCTTCTCCAACAAAAAATACATCTCCAGTAATGAGTAATGATAGCTATTCTTCTAATGTGCTAAAAGAAGAGAAACCTTTAGAATTTATACCAAAAAGGGAACCTGAACCTTCAAGTGTATTCGTAGAGAAAACAAAGACCAAAAGTGAAGAAAGATTCTTTTTTACTATTATTAAGACTTTCTTTATGGTCATTTTGATGTTAGGTGTTTCCTTCTATGAGGTGGTACTCGGGAGTATTGTGCTACTAACTAGTTTTGGATTAGGAGGTGGTTTTTATGTGCCAATTTTTGTCTTCAATTTTCCTCCTGAGTGGTTTGGATTTTCTCAATTAAAGATAGGGGGTTATATGATATGGTTTGGATATGCCTTATTTCTTTTAGGGATTCAACTCTTTGTTGTAATAACCCTGGAATTGTATGGAGTTGCGAGGAAACAGCCTGATGGAGTGGTTGTTAAAGCTGGACGTAATTTATCCAGGATTTTCCTATTTGTTGTCCTAATAGGTGCCCTTTACCAAATTTCGTGTGGTGACTTATATGCCCCTTTGTTCCTAGTTATCATTCTAGGGCTAATCGTTTTCAGTGAAATTTCTGCTTGGAAGGCCCGTGCGGAAAGGAGAAGGTGGAATATTCAATCTACTTCAGTACTGACTGAAGATTCATCATCACTTGCAGAATCATTGTAAATTCAGTAATTTTCTCTCTCTTTTTCCTTTTTTTTCTTAAAGAATAAGAATTGAATAAAGACTATTGCTATGGTAATATGTAAGAAAGAAGTAAAATTTGTTGATTTGGAACTAGATTCATCGGTTGTCATCATTGAGACTATACTCGTAGTTGTTGTAGTAGAAATCGGATATGGATTGTTTGGATCTAACGGATCCCAATCATTGTGATATTCCTCCACGTCGGATAAATTATCGGAATCTGAATCTTTTATGACACGCGAAGTTCCCAGAATAATTTCTAATTGATTATCTAACCCGTCTTGATCAGTATCGTTGAGTTCTAGGACTTCCTGGCCAAAAGTAGCAGTTAATGCTGCTAAAGTGGTGAAAGTTGCCACAGTTTCTACTGCATAAGTTAAATTTAACTCAGGATTCTTCAAAGTATCCTCTGGTTGATGATAATATGAGTCACGCCCCGCAAACGCTAGTAACGCAGGAAAATTTGCCTTCCAAAATAAACCACGATCTGAATGTAGAATATCTGTAGGTGCTGTATAACAGTAGCCATTCCCAAAAATTTCCGAGATTCGTTCAGATAAATTTCCCCATTCTTGGTACTTAGCTTTAGACCAGAGAACATCGTCCCCTTTGAAAAATATTCCTTGTTTTTGATTCTCTGATCGATTCATGTCGTTAAAAAGGATCATGTCAGCGTTAAGACAAATCAGCACATCTTTGTTCACTTCCTTTAAGTGATCAACAACTTCTATTGATCCATAGAGCGCCTGTTCTTCACCATTGAAAGCAACAAAGTATATATCGTGGTTAAAATGACCAGAATAGTTGGCTAGTACCCTTGCTACTTCTAGTACTAACGCAACACCCCCTGCATTATCATTCGCGCCCGTAGTCGTTGGTACAGTATCAAAATGAGCTCCAATTACCACAATCTTATTCGATGTGTTTGATAATTTCCCTGGAAGTACACCAATAACACTCTTATACGCTCCGAAAATTTCGGTTTCAACACTTCCAGAATTGAATGAGTGAAATTGTTTTTCTATCCAGTTCATTGCTCTTTTGTTTCCATTGGAGTTTAGTGCACGTTTTCCAATTGTTTCTGTAAGGAACTTAATCCAGCCACGAAACGAAAAAATATCCACGCTTTCAAAAAACTCAATAGGATTGATATTTGTATGATTTTCTTCATCATTAAAGCTAAAAGAAGAGCTACTGGCACTTGCCTGAATATTAATTGGAGAAAAAAACATTATTAATAATAGTAGGATAATGATAAATTTGGAGAAAATCCTAAGCGTTTTCATACTGATTTAATACATTCCTTTGCGATTCTAAAGTTTTATCAATTCAATTTCAACAAGTCTATTAGTTTATAATTAAAATCTTCTTTTAAGCGAAATAAAATGAAAAACAGAATTGACGAACAGAAGGATTCCTTACGAAAGCACCATTTTGGGGAGGAAACGTATGAGTCGCGTGTTTCTTTCTTCATCCAAGCCTTAACTGAATGGTTTGCTAAAGAAGGACGAGATTTACCCTGGCGACATACTCGTAATCCTTACAAGATTCTCGTTAGTGAAATCATGCTTCAACAAACGAATGTTGATATTGTCATTCCTATTTACAAAAGATTTTTGCGAAAATTTCCTACAATACAGATTCTGGCCGAATCTCCTCTTGAAGAAGTAAAAAGAATTACCGATCAGTTGGGATACAAACGTCGGGGAGAATATTTACACGATATTGCCAAACAGATTGTATTTGAAAAAAATGGGGTATTTCCTTCAACATTTGACGATCTTTTAACTTTGAAAGGCATCGGTCGGTATACAGCTGGAGCTATACTTAGCTTTGCCTATGAAAAAGCAGATAAAACTGCAGCAATTGTAGATGTTAATGTCGAACGAGTTCTTGGACGTATCTTTGGATTGTGGGATTTCAAAAGAAATTCAAGATATAACAAAAAGATTTGGGTTCTCTCGGAAGCTCTAATTTCTTCAGGAGATGTTTGGGTAATTAATCAAGGAATACTAGATCTGGGAGCACTAATTTGTGTCGCGGGAAAACCTAAATGTCCCATTTGTCCAATGATCGCTATCTGTGAATATTATGTAGTTGAAGTCCCTAAAATAGTCAAACTTGATTCATTTTTCTAGGAACCATTTGACTAATTCATCTGATTCTTGATCAAATGCACGAGAAATTACCTGAAACTAAACCTTTTTAATAAGCGAGGAGCATTTTGAAAATTGGTTGGAAATCACAATGACGAGTCCTAATAAGTATTTTTGTGCTATCTCAATGGCACTCGTCTCTCTCGATACCGTGTTTGCATGACTTTTGCTGAAGATTTGTCTGAAATCCAACCGTCTGTTTTTTGCTTGTCATTGTTTGGCCAAATCTTCAAGTAAATCAATACATATGCCGATTTTGTAGCATATTGCAGTTTCTTGTGTTTTTTTTTAGTGTTCAGAAGGTAATTTCAATACTATAACTCAACTAAGACGTGAACTCAATGTCTACAGATAAAAATGAGAGAAAAAATAATGAACTGTTCAGTCGAGCTCAATCCCGGCGAAACGTTCGAATTTTTCAGTTCACAGGATTTAACATCACAGTTCTAGCTGTTCCTGTGCTGGTATTGGTGTGGCTTGAAGTTGGACTAACTTTTCATGAGATGTTATTACTTCAAGGTCTCTTTGTACTACCGATATTGATCCTAGAAATTCCAAGTGGTTCACTATCTGATTATTGGAGTCGAAAGGGTTGCATTAGTTTTCATTATCTACTCTTTGGTTTGGCGATGTTTATCTACACAATTGGAAATAGTTTCTTCATGTTTGCTGTCGCTGAACTGTTGGCAGGAGTAGCAGTAACCTTCCAAACTGGAAGTGATACAGCACTCGTATATGATTCAATGCTTACTCAAAGAAAAGAAACAAACAATAAGTTTGGAAAGATTGTTTCGCAACGAATGACCATCATGTTTGTTGGAGGAGCCTTAGCAGCTCTTGTTGGTGGTCTTATTGGCTCCTTTTCAATGATAAGGATACCTCTCGGATTAGTAAGTATTGGGCATTTAATCTATGCAAGTTTGACCTTTTGGGGGTATACTGAACCTCCTCGAATGAAAGCTAGGACACCAAAAGCTGCTGTAACGAAAGCATTGAGTTCATTGAAAGATCATACTGAACTGAAAATCATCATATTATTCAGTTTAACGGGTTTTGTATTCTCTCGTATTGGTTTTTGGGCTGTACAACACATCTTAGTTGAAAAATTTTTGTTTGATGCTCTTGCTATGGGTTTTGTTTTTGCAGGATTTAATATTTGTGCAGCAGTCAGTTCTCTTTTAATCAGATCGCGAGTTAACCAATTATCTAAGTTCAGTGTTTTCTTGATCATCCTCATAATCGATGGAAGTTATTTCTGGATGCTTATCCAAATACCAGAGCTGATTGGAATAGTTCTGGTGTTCCTTATAGGCCAAGTCACTCGTGGAATGCGAACACCGTTAATACAAACACTATTGCAGCAGTACATCAACTCTGACGAACGTGCAACCTTCATATCGTTGATGTCCTTTATCAGTTCGTTCCTATACTTTATGTTCTCTGTAATAATTGATAGTTTTGATTTTTCACGGGAACAAGCTTTGATACTATGCCTTTTGAGTATCGTATCGATAACCATGGTCTTTCTTGTGTTTCTCACAAAAAAGAATTGGAAAACTCTGATTTCTCCCTCGTCGAGTGCTTCATAGATGTCTTATTTTCGTTAAGAAAAAATACATCTTCATACACTCTTTCCCCCTTATTTTTTTCATTTGATTCTCAGATATCACTAAAAATAAAGAAAAGATTGGAGGGGGTTTTTAAAGACCTAGTTCTTTTTTAATTAATGTCTTTAAGATTTCTTTCTGTATTTTCTGTTTGGTTGGTATGTTTTTGTCCCCTAATATCTTTTTTCCAGCATCTAGTAACTGATCTTTAGCAATTTCTTTAGCTCCAGATTCGTTAACTATTTCTTTCACGGCACTGTTCAATGCGGTTGACATAGCGTCTTTCGCAGCGCCTTTTGCTAGACCACCTAATTTTTTCATGGTTAATCAGCTCATTTTTTTGTGTGATGATAAGTAACTATTCTCCCTAAAGATTTAAATTTTTTCTTTAAGATTCGGGATTGATTTCAATCTTCGACACGAATTATCCCCCTTTCTTTACTGGAATGATCAAAATTGACCATATTAAAAGAGAGTAAAGCTTTAGCAGAACAGATAATACAATGGAGACGCCACCTTCACGCAAATCCAGAATTAGGTTTTCAAGAATTTGAAACGGCTAAGTTTATTGCTGGAGAACTTGAAAAGTTAGGGCTTGATCCTAAATGTAATGTTGGCCGAACTGGAGTTGTTGCGTCTTTGGGCTCTGGTAAACCCTGTATTGCCCTTCGTGCAGACATGGATGCTCTTCCTATCCAGGATGAAAAAGATGTAGAATACGCTTCCCAACGTCCTGGTGTGATGCATGCCTGTGGTCATGATGCTCACGTGGCAATGCTGCTTGGTGTGGCCACAATCCTTGTTAACCATCAGGACCTTCTAAATGGAGAAGTTCGATTCGTGTTCCAACCGTTTGAGGAGGGTCAGGACAAAGATGGTTTTGGTGGGGCAGATTTAATGGTTAAAGATAATGTCTTGGATGGAGTTGATGCAATAATCGGTCAACACGTCCATGGGGAGCTTGAAGCTGGCACGTTTCAGACTAAAACAGGATTTTTTTCAGCTGCGGTTGATACGTTTTATGGCGAAATTCAAGGAAAAGGATGTCATGGAGCATATCCACATAATGGCATTGATCCGATTTTTATTACTGCTCAAATAATAAATGCAGTTCAAGGGATCATTGGTAGGCGTATAGATCCGTTAGAACCAGCAGTAATTTCTTTTGGCGAAATACAAGCTGGTACAGCAGCGAATATCATTCCTCCAAATGTCAAAGTGTCAGGAACAATT
This sequence comes from Candidatus Hodarchaeota archaeon, assembly GCA_016839625.1. GTDB lineage: Archaea > Asgardarchaeota > Heimdallarchaeia > Hodarchaeales > Hodarchaeaceae > Hodarchaeum. The sequence goes on along the minus strand of JAEOTY010000095.1, from coordinate 4,289 downwards.
CGTTCTCTTGATCCCAAAATTCGTACCCAATTGCAAAAGGATCTCACGAAAGCATTTCAGTTATCCCGATCTTTTGGTGGAAATTATAAACTAAAAATTACCGAAGGGTATCCATCTATTGAGAATAATCCTAAACTCGTCCAGCTTTTACGTGAAGTTGCAACAGCTTTTCTACCACCCGAGAAGATCTCCGATGGGGGTTTAGGAATGGGCGCGGAAGATTTTGCTGTCTTTTCATCTCTTGTTCCAGGAGTTTTCTATTATCTTGGAACCGCTCTAGATCCGCCTCGATTGCATCATGGGCCTGATTTTGATATTAATGACTCAGTATTATATATCGGGACTGCAATAATGGCAGAAACAGCTCTACGCTACTTGCAAAACCCGATCACTTTGGAAAATGGAGAAAAATGAACTGAACTTTAAATATAGGTTAGTTCACTATCTGGATGACGTAATAATATGAACTCGGGATTCGCCATTTCTCCTCTGGATGGAGAATAACGCTCTTCTCGAAATGAATATGGAAATAAGGCACCTAATCCAAAGATTACTAGTCGTCCGACAGGATGATGATTACCAAAGAGAGCTAGAGAGATAGATCTAGTTAATTCCTGGGTTTTACCTTCATCAATTACACCAACGGAGTGGACATACTCATGAAGAAGTAAGTGAAACAGATAGGCTTTGTAAAGATTCGCTTCAGATTCCTCACGCATAACACGGAGAGCGGATTTATTCAAATAAATCTCATTGGTTCCAACTCTATGGAATCCACCCACAAAGTTACCTCGCTCATACCCTAGTTCTACTAGCCCAAGCAAGATACCATAACGAGATTTGTTTAAGAACTGACGAACTACTCTGATTACTAGTTGAAAAATCCCTGAAAAGTCTTCAAAGTCTAAGGAATCGTAGTTTTCCTTAAAATGATTTATTTCAGCGTTAGATATCAATATTTCATCTCAATACTAATAATAAAAGAATACTTTAAGATGACTAGGTTATTTTATTCGAACTTGAAATATCACCTTGCATTATCTAAAGTATTTTTTGACAAGCTTCTTTGCTGGAATAAAAACTCTAGTATCTCCCCGCCAATCTTCTAATAAGTCTTCAAAAAACGCTTCGAAGTCTACAACGAATTCTTGCATTTTATTTCTAATAGTCTTCAGTTCTTCTGTAGCTATGACTGCTAGAATCGTGTAAAATCCTTCTTCTATCATAATGCAATGGTTCTCATGCCTGATAACCTTTAGGTTAGAAGCTTGTGTTATTTCGTTGATGATTCGTGAAATTCCAACTATTGCGCCTCCAGCAAGATTTGCATCAGCCTCCAACTCCTGCTTTTGGAGTGGTTGGGAGTAGAATGGCAGTCCTGATTTGGAGAGCACAAGAATGTGTTCTGCCGTATTACGCCACTCTAGTTCTATTTTTGAAGGAAGAGGTTCCTCTGTCTGAAATATTACCGTAGTTGCGGTAAAATAGGCGAAAATCATGACAACTGGGAGCAAAACTGGTTGAGTTTTAATGAGAGGTTCCAGTGCTGTATCTATAACAACCCCAAAAAACATTCCAATTCCGAAAAACAAAAAAGCAATCCCACTATGGGTTATCAGAAATCCTTCGGGAGCTTGTTCATAAAGAACCACTAAAAGTCCACCGTATAGTGCTAAGGTAAGGCCAATACCTGCAATCAATGGGAGAAAAAGGAGTAGGAAAGAATCTTTTACAGGACTAGGAAATAATGAAGGGAATATAGTAATCAGAAAAAAAGCAATGAAAGCAATAGCCTCCAAATAAAAGCCAATTAAAATTGACCAGCGACGGCCAATCTTATCATAAAGAAAGCCACTAGGTATGCATGCAACTAAAGATACCAAAAATAGCACAAAGACAAAAATATTCCAATAAGAGGGGATTCTCTCCATTAAATCAGTTAATTCCGTATTATAAAATATCAGGATTGCAGTATAATACACATTAGTCATAAAGAATCCAATGAAGAAGCTCAATAGAAGGACAGGGTAAGAAATGATTTTTTTCCCGAAATAAAAATGCAGACTTCTCTTCCTTGGGAGAAGTGTTGATTCCTCCTTCCCTATTAGTAATGTAATAATAATTATTAGGAGTAAAGAAAGTAAATAGAAGATATGCGCAATGACATTTCCTATAAAGTCAAAAACAACGTCTAGAATTGATACTACAGTTACTCCAATATATACAAGGTAGAAGACTCTTCCACGATATTCTGGATTTTTGAAAATAGGACTTAACAACGAAAATATCATTGGTACTGTATTTCCATTACAGAAACCAGCAATAATTAAACAACAAATGATCAATATTGGGTCTTTTAGAGCAACTAAACCGATTAGAGATAGGACAAGTGAGGTAGAAGAGACTAAATAATTAAGTTTTTGATCGTGTTTAGACGAAAATAGTAAGAAGAATAAAGACCCAAAAGGTAATGCTCCTAAATGAAAAAGTATGTAAATTGGTTCCAAATTGGCTCTTTCAAGGGCTTTAAACTCGAGAACAAAGTGTAGGATCCACATTAATCCCCCCAAAAGGCCTGAACTGACCAATACAAGTCCTTTCTTCGAGAGAATTAGTTTCATTTCTTGAACAAGGGACATTTCGTATCCACTTTCACTTTCAAATAGCTTACAATTAAAAAGTGTATTCTTTTTTGTTCCTGTTCACAGAAACAATAATTATCTAAGGGAAGGACTTTGGCTGGTTTGATCAAGGAATTCTACTAATTAAGATCATTAAAAAAGATTACTAATCATTTCTACTATATTCAATCCTTCAAGACCAACTAATAACCACACTGCATATACTACACTCAATGATGCAATAGTAACGTTAACTGTGCGTGTGACACGTTTTTGGCCCCATTTTTGTATGGGAAAATTAACAGACAGTCTATAAATAACCATTCCGAAAATTACTCCTAGAGTGAAGAATAAGACACCTAAAAGAATACCAAATAAGTTTTCAATTCCAAGGGTCAGCGTAAACAATAATAGAAGTTCATCATTGAGATTAAACAAACCGTTTTAGGTATTTCTAAGCGCTTCATCAGTAATCCTAAGATATGTCATATTAAAAAGCCTGAGATCTGGGTGCGTGCGTTCTGTCTTAAGGCGGTACGGACTGTCATAGGTGATAATCACCGTACTGTGTTCCCTCGCTTAACTGAAAATGCTCAAAAGAACCTTGAGAATAAAATCTGGCAAATCGAGAATAGGTTTGATATTAGATAATATGTAAGTGGAACCATAAGATAAAAATGTACGGAACCATAAATCGGAAATGGAACCGTTAATCAAGTCTTGTCATGAAGCCATTGGAAGAAGATATGATTCCTTGCATTAATTTAAAATGTCAAAAAGTAATTTTAATTTGACCCAAGATTCAAGCAATTTAATAATCAAAACTGAACTGGAGACTTTCATTGTACAATTTACTGGTCTCTGCAAAAATTGATTCTGTTTTTTGTTTTAGCCTTTTTTTGATGATCTTACCTATTATTTCGATTTGGTCTCCTTTCTCAACATAACAAGGTTTAGTACTTCGATAATAAACTACTATCGTGGTTCCTTCCTTGAGTGGGATTAGGTCAGTTGTATTATTTGTTAATTCCATCGGAAAAATCACAAAAAAATATCTCGTACCTATGCTAAAAAGGGGTTTCCCCTTTACTTTTCCCTTTAAGATTTGTTCTTTTGCCATATGGTTCCGCTCATGACTTTTAATGATACCATTTACATAACTATTACCACACTTCAAATGCCAGAGAAAAGTTTTTCCGAGCTAAAGGCGGTCCTGACACAATATTACCACTTATTAGGCTCTGGTGGGTGGGTAGAAAATGAGTTTGACGAGACTAAAGATATTGACTGAAGATATTGAACCTTTTTAACTCTTCTTTTAGCTTAATTTAATACCCACGACCCATGAAAAGATTTATGAAAATTAAGAGATTTTTTCTTATTGATTTATTTTCCATTTTATCGATTTTTTTACTCTTATCGTCATTATGAATTGGTTCATTTTTATTAGTCAATTCTCATCACTCCTTACCTTCTTTCTTTTTAGCATGCAGATTCCATGTAATATTCTGACGTTTCTCCTTTTAAATTTTACGATTTGGTAGGCTGTACTCGCTAGAGCGGGAGCTCCCGAAAACATTGTCTTAGGTAAACATGGGTACCTCCAATGGTCTAGTACTCATTTGGTCAGGAATTAGCAAGCTTTCAACAAGAGATTGTTGAGGGAGT
>JAEOTY010000094.1 GCA_016839625.1 Candidatus Hodarchaeota archaeon | reverse complement strand
TCTTGGACAGTTTTCTGATAGTGGAAATAGATACTACTTATCTAAACCAAAGGGAAAATAAGGGAAAAAAACAAGTTTTCCAATGTTTTTTACGATAACCTCAAATTTTCCTAAAATTTATAATCGTAAACAATTAAATAATTAATAATTACCATTTCTTATAGATTTTTACCTAGAATTGGCAATAGAGACTTCTAGTAGAAATTAAAGTGGTTACAACAATGGATAGTGAACCTAATAACGAGGATAATGAAGAAAACGATAAGGACGAGAAACCAAAAAAAGAAGAAAAATTGAAATTATTATATTCTTATCCACTCCCTCCTAAATTCAAATTAGGGACAAAAAGGAAAAAAAAATCATAATTTTTAAGATTAAAGGACTTCCTCTCTCTCCATTTTCCCTCTATGGTAAAAAAGCTGAACAAAACTATTCTTTTACAACTTAAGAAGTTCTGATATTGTTGTAAGATTATCCTTTTGAATATTTTCAAAATTTTTCTTCTAATTGATTATATTCATTGGTTGAGCTTGTTAACTGATATAAAACTGATGTAACGAAATTTGTTGAAATAAAAGGATATTAAAAGATGGAGTAATACTTTGTACTTGAATAACCACAACAATAATTTCGTTAACATCCTCCGCTTTTTGGAGTTATTTATAAGGATTAAGTGAAATACAAAAATAATGAAGGCTTAAAACAGGCAAAAACAGACCTAAGAGACGGATGGATACCAGAATGACCGAAAGCATAATCCAAAATGAATATAAGGTGAAAATTTGCGTTCTTAGCCATCCTAAGGAACTTGTAAGCCAATTCACCCAAAAATTACTCCAAAAACATCGTGATCAGTCATCTTTTCGCAACTTTGCCGCTTTAGGGATAAGTATCTCTACTGTTAATCTTCTAAAAGGTAACAATCGAGTAAATGTCATTCTCCTGCAAACAGCTGGAAAAGAGTTGATGGAAAAACTTCGTCTTTACTACAGTGGAGCATCAGGCGCTATCATTCTCTTTGAAAAGGATGATCCTGAGTCATTTGAAGCTGCCAAGCACTATTACCAAGATTTTAGAAAACTGATTATTGATCCGCTGGTTCCCGTCATTTTTATTGATGTCCTTGAATCTGAGGTATTTATTGAAGAACCAGAAACATTAGAGAATGAACCCAATGTTCTATATTACGAGATAAATGGAGAGAACCTTCAAGCTTTTAGTAAAATAATTGATTCAATTATAGTTAGATACATAACAACGCATGTAACGTGACCCTTTTCTGTTGGGTTGACAATTTTTATTCATTTTTTTTCTTGAAAAAGTAAAATTAGGGAGAAAATAATATTCTTCGAAGAAATTATTTAGAATCTTTAATAAAAATCAAACAACATGAAGTATTGTCGTGGTTCAGAGTTAGTCCTAATATTATCCTATATCCCCAAGATAAAAATTTCCGAAGTATTTAAACATGTATCTCATTACTCATAATTCCAAGGATAATAAGCCCACTGAGGCGGTAAATATTACAGCTGAACGACCCTTTGAAAGTGTAGATAACGAACAAAGAGAGGAGATAATTCCAACATTATCCGTTCAGGAGATACTCCTCCTAAACAAGAGTACTGGAATGCCTATTTTCTCAAGAGCTTATAAAGAGAGTACTGGGAAAGATCCAGCTCTGGTTGCAGGATTGATGGCAGCTATTGTCCAATTTGGAGAAATGATCGGGAATAACATGGAGTTAAATGACATTGGTATTCATGAGGGTTCTCGCATCTTTATTCGAGGTTACAAGGATTTAGTTTGTCTACTAACGATTGATAATTTTCCTGTTACTCTCACAACTTCCAGAAAATTTGTTGAAATTATTAATGAACTCTCTTCTCGTATATTCGAAGCTATTCGCATGATGATGGCAATTCCTGTGAATGATTCTAATGGTTCTATTGATGATTTAATCTATGAAACGACTGATAAATCATTGGAAGGACATAATCTGTCTGTGTTTCCTGGATTAGGTTCAATTATTGACAATATCGTATTAGAAACAACCGCTCTATTCTATGAAGATGAAAACTTAGAAGCTATGGCAGATGCGATGGTAGAAAAGGGATTGTTCGCCATGGAGGAAAGCGATTCAACTTATCTTACATCAGAATATTCGGGAACCACACAAGAAATTAAAAAGGACAAAATAACGAAATTACGTAATCTCTTTTCAATCTTTTCACTATTCAGTAATATGAAAGGATGATTAAGAAGATGACAACGGTACCAGCTGTAGAAAAAGCCAAACTAGAAAGGTACCTTATCATTAGAGTTTTTGACGATCTTTATGGTTTTGAAATTCATTATTTGAAGGAAGTTTTTCAGACCGAGAATATTTCAACGCTTCCCAGGACATCCACAATCCTTGAGGGCATTGTTAATCTTCGTGGCTCTATAGTGAGCATTTTTAATCTTTCAATTCTTCTTTGGGGATCAGAAAACCACGTTAAAGACAAACTACATTCTGAAACAGCTTCTAAACGAAAAATTATCCTTCTTGTTTCAATGAAAAATCAGGATATCGGAATTTTAGTTGACCAAGTTCTACGTTTAGAAACACTTTCTGAACTTATTACCAGCGATAAGTCATATTTCAAAGGCAAAAAGTTGGTAAATCCCTCATCAATTTCACAGATTGGTTTTTTGAGTGATAAACAACCAGTTTTTATCCTAGATTTAGAAGCCCTTCTAGCAAGCTTAATTTCTTCAACAAAACCTATCAAAGAAGACAAAGAGATGGAAGGAGAAGAAGAGTTTGATTTTAGTCAGTATACCTTACCTGATCCTGATAGCGCGTCTGAGAGTTAAGCAAGGAAGAAGCTAATTTTGATCCGAATAATCTATTTTAAATAGTAGTATACATAAAACTTGAATGATAATGAATTAAAAATCAAGTAAAATAGGTGAAGATTATTCCCCGATCTATTATTTCTAAGAAAAAAAAAACTCATAACCACGATAATCTTCTCCTATTCACATTATTAGGTAATAAATACGCGTTAAAAATTAACTCGGTTATTCAAATCCTTCAAACACTCACAATTACACCAATAGCCAATAGTACTCGCTATATTATTGGTTCCACTACTTTTCAGGGTGAGGTTGTTCCTGTGATAGATCTTCAATCCTTTTTATATGGTGAAATTCCAAATAACGCTAAGAAAACTTTAATTGAATATTCGGACTACCTTGTGGTGGAACATACAGGAAAACAAGTAGTCCTTCAGGTTGAAAGCGTTCTTGGATCCATTAAAAGACCTAAGGAATCTTTTATTTCCGATCTATTACAGCTAGCGAACTCTTCCGAGAATCCATACTTTAAAAATGCGTTTATCGATGTTAACGAGAATATTATTGTTCAGATTGACCTCGAACAAGTCCTAGATCGCATCATTTATGAGTTGCAACAAACCCAGAAACGATTTATAGAAGATAACATGGCTATCTTTATACCTATTACAGTACCCGAAGATTCTAAAGAATTCAACATTGATTTAAAGCAGAGAACGTTTACTACACCTCAAACAATCACAAAAAGGAGTGATAGAAAAACAATTCGTTCTTCAAGAACAGTCACAAGTACAGCAACACAGGTTTCTGTCCACAATCTCGATATACTGATTCCCAACGATCATATAATTGAGATTTTTAATATAAACAATATTACATTAGTGCCTAATGCACCTAGAGCTGTTTTGGGAACAATGAATTTTCGAGGGGACATTATTAGTGTTTTAGACTTAGCTGAAATCTTAAAACCTACTTCAAACAGCAAAGACACAGGGGGGAAAATTCCGATTGTCGACACTCAGGTCTTGATTCTTGAAATTAAGGATCAGAAGATGGCTCTTTTTGTTGATAAAATCTCAGAAATATATAATATGGATGATGCAGATATTAGATCCACTCTTAATTTCACAGAAAACTTAGATTCGTCTCATCTCTTCCAATCAGTCATGCTTGGCCGCTCAGGGGAAATAAATCTAGTGTTAGATGTCGAATATCTTACTTATATTGTCTCTAATCCTATTATCCTTGAACAGAAAACCGATCCAGTGGTGTTCTTTGAAAATCCGACAGATGATTCCCTCTATCAGGTCAGTGAATCATTGCAGGAGGGTCTTTTATTTGAAAATGAAGGATCGTTATTTTTCCTAGATTCAGATTTTATTTCTCAGATTATAGACCAAAATTCATTCATTTTAAAGGAATTTTCTAATGATGCAATTAGGGGAGCCGCTATTCATACTAATATCGTTCCTGTTATAGATTTTAGTTCTATTTTAAAAGAATCCCAGATTAAGACCATTTCTCAGACAAAATCCGTTGGTATACTTGTTAATGACCCTAAAAATGATTTAGAGGTTGTTTTCCTAGTAGATAGTGTTTTAAACAGAATATCTGTTAGCAAATTTGATACATATCAAACAGAAGTAGGAGTATCAGAAAAAGCTCTTTCACCGCTCATTTCGGGCTTTTTTTCATATCAAGGCACCCTTGGCATGATTATGAGTCCTTCACACCTTCTCGAAGAAACTTCCACAGTACTCCAGAACATCTTACAATTAAAAAATATTAAACAGGAGTTTTCTTCACTGCTCTCGTCAGATGAAATACAGTATCTTGAGAGCGTTAAGGACAGAAGAAAAGGGTTAGAATTACTACTCTTCTATCGTCATAAGGGGATTCGTTTAGACTATTTTATATTTAAATGCCGAGAACATTTACTTTCGATTGATATTGTCTTTATTCGGAAGGTTTTTGCTTCGTTGCAGTATGAAAATATCGGTTCTGAATTTTATCCCTTGATAGGTGTTGCAACAATTGATGGGGATAAACTCCCTCTCCTTGATTTAGCAGGTCTATTACTTAGCTCGGAAGATCAAGCTGACTTTCAACAGAGTACCAATTTCTTTTCAATTGAGTGCCAAAATCTAACTTTCATAATTCCCACTAATATTATTAAGGGGGTTGAAACGAAATTTGAAGAAGAACTAATTCCTTGTGAAGATACAAGCTTCTTTTTAGAGGGGAAAAAAGCTTGTCTTCATACATTTTCATTGGAAAATGTCTCAACACCAATACACATTATTGAAAATGACCTGTTAACCAAATTATTAACTGAAAAAAATCTTAAAGCTCTTCTAAAGAAGTTATAAAATGAAATTATCGAAAAGGATTGAATTACTATGGCTAAAGTTTTGATTGTCGACGATTCGAAATATCTACGATTAATGATCCGAAAAATCCTGAAAAAACACGGTCATAACATTGTTGCTGAAGCTGGGACTGGAATAGAAGCAATCGAAATGTACAAACAAAATATGCCTAATGTTGTTACAATGGACGTTGTCATGCCAAAAATGAATGGATTAGTAGCAATAAAGGAAATTATAGAAATGGATCCCGAGGCAAGGATTGTAGTTGTTACAGCATTAGGGCATGAACCTCTTGTAAGGCAAGCTTTGAAAATTGGCGCTAAGGATTTTGTCATAAAACCATTCAAAGTTGATCAGCTTGTACAGGCTGTTGAAGGTGCCTTAACCTAAATTCGTAGAAATTAAGGAATCTCTTAACAATTAGTTTGTTTAGAAGATGGTCGTGAGTTCGTGAGTGAATTTGATTCGGAAGAATTTCAAGAAGTCATGCTCCTAGAGTTGACTGAAAGAGTCGAGGAATTAAATTCAGCCTTATTGATTCTGGAAAAGGATCCAGAAAATAAAAAGTCTCTTGAGGATATTCTAAGAACACTACATAATCTCAAAGGCCTCTTTTCCTTATCAGGATATCCGAAGATCAGCACTATGACCCATAGTATGGAGAATCTGGTTACCAATACGGATATTACTGAATTTGATAGAGTAGTTAAGTTGTTGTTTAAATATACTGACGAGATTGAGAATTTTTCACACTCCTTAAAGGGAGGAAAAACTCCTGAGTTTCTCAGCTTTGATGAGCTAACGCAACAACTTTCATCTATTGACGAGTTCATGATTAATCTTGGAAATAAGCTTCAAATTAAGGCTACATATAGTCCTGATTGCAAAGTAGTCAGTGCAAGAAGTTTGGTTTTGATCAAAAAATTGGAGGAGAAAGCAACTGTTAATCATACCAACCCTCCGCTTGATGAAATTGAAGCAGGAGCTTCGTTCAAAGAGTTAATCATCGAGATTACTACTCGGGAAGAAGAGGAGGTCATCAAACAAATCGTAGAAGAAGCTCCTGATGTTGTTTCTGTAAATGTATCCCGACTCTTAGAATCAATAACTGTTACGGAAAAACCAGAGGAAGTTCACGAAGCACTAACAGTCAGAGTAAATCTTCAAGATTTAGATCAGATTATTCAGTTACTAGGGGATCTTGTGGTTTCTGGACAATTTATCCGAGAGATTGGTGAATTCCAAGCTTATTCTAGATCTTTTAAGGAGAATTTAGCCAACTTTGAACGAACTATATCGAGTATCCAAGATTTAGTTATTAGAATGCGATTAGTTCCGTTAGACACAATTCTCAGCCGATTCCCACGAATGATTCGCGATTTAAGTCTGGAAGAAGGAAAACACGTTGATTTTATTGTTACTGGCAGACATATCGGTGTAGACCGTTCCGTCATCGAGCAATTGGTTGATCCACTTAATCACTTACTTCGGAATGCCCTCAGTCATGGGATAGAGCTACCTGACGAACGCATAAGGAAGAAGAAAGATCCAACGGGAACAATTAAACTTTCAGTATCTCACGAACGATCTGATATCATCATTGAAGTTTGGGATAATGGTTCTGGAATAGACTATGAAAAAATTCGTAAAAAAGCTGAAGAAAAAGGACTGGCAGTTCTTGGAGTCTTGACAACAAACGAGGACATTCATAATTTGCTTTTCGACAAGCATTTATCTTCTGCAGATGAAACGACAGAAATTTCTGGTAGGGGGATAGGACTCAACGTGGTTAAAGAAACTATAGAGGCAATTGGCGGGAATTTAGAGATTGAATCTGAATTTGGAAAATTTTCAGCTTTTCGCTTGATCATCCCGATTTCTGTGGCTATTACAAAGGTTTTATTATTATCTGTTAAAGAGCACCAGTTTGCAATTCCTATGGCTAATATTGAGCAGATACTCTCCGTTCCAATTAGCAAAATTCTTGTTGACTCCACATCTTCATCTAAATCAATCATTGTTGATAATACACCAGTTCCTTTAGTCGATTTGCGTGAGCGTTTGAAGTTTCACTCATCACAGGTAGCGAAAACTTCTGAAACAGAAATTAGTATAAAACCAAGAGACTACCAGAACGAAATAGTTATCTTATGGCGAAAAGGGACCCGCAGCTTAGGATTTCTTGTGGACGACCTTCTGGGAGAACGGGATGTGGTTATGAAACCCATTCAACATTTATTAACCCAGATTGGTGCATTTGCAGGAGCAACTGTGCTAGAGGGAGGGAAAGTTGTGTTAATTATTGATCCAATGAATTTCTTGGAGGTAATAACAATTGCCTGAGAACAAGTTTGAAATAGATAAATTATCTGAATTCCATCTAGATGCTCTTCAAGAGGTGGGAAATATTGGTGCTGGTCATTCAGCTATTGCATTGACCCAATTTCTGAACCGAGCGACATATATGAGCATCCCAAAAGTAGCCCTCGAGCAACTACAGGATATTCCAGAAATAATTGGAATGCCAATGGAAGAAGAAATAGCGATTGTTTCTTTAAATACTGTTAGTGATCTACTATATACTCTCCTAATTTTTTTTGATAGAGAAAGTATTCAAAAAATCATTGACCTAATGACAACCACACCGACCAGTGAATTTCAAAGCATTTCTGAAATATCCCCACTATTCCGATCATTAATCAAGGAAACTGGATCAATTCTTTTACTAAAATATGTTGAAGCTTTAAACTATTTCTTAAAAGCAAATTCTTTCCCATCACCCCCCAAACTTCGCATCGGAAGTCTTATTTCATTAGCTGATCATGAAATGAGTGATATCCGTAAAAATATTTCTTCAGTGTTGTTTATTGAATGTGATGTTTTCACTTCGGAAAGAAATATCACTGTGGACCTCGCAATTGTCCCTCACCTTGACACTTTTGATAAATTCATGGGATCCCTATTTGGAGAAAAATCGTTGGAATTTTGAGAACAATAGTAATCACTCACGTATTCCTAATTTCTAGATGTTTGCTAATTTTTTCTAGGCTTTTAATAATGATGCTAAACGACACTATGAGACCGAAAAGGACATCTAATGTCGTTATCAACTCTGATTCATGATCATATGTGATATTATAATCAAATGGTTCAACAATAAACCCAAAATTGAAGTCTGTAATAACTGGTGGTATTTTTTGAATGATTGATATGTGGAAATCCAAGCGATAACCCCGAGGATCCAGCGGGTAAAATAATGGAAC
>JAEOTY010000093.1 GCA_016839625.1 Candidatus Hodarchaeota archaeon | reverse complement strand
ACAATGATAATCTGAAGGGAGATCATGGTCAGTCGTTTTATATTTCCATAGGTGATGAGAATATTCTTTTTGATACTGGAGCTAAATCGGAAATTCTATTACATAATATGAATGAATTAGGTATAAATCCGAATGATATTAATAAAATCATCTTATCTCACGGTCATTATGACCATACTCTTGGATTGCCTGGATTGTTAGACTCTATAGACCCAAATAATCCAATACCAGTATATGGACATCCGTCGTTAACTGAAAAAAAGCTGATTAAGATTGCTTTAATAAAAAAGGACATAGGATATCCAGAATTGTCTGAGGAACAACAAAAAAAGATCGCTCTACAACTTACAAGTGAACCAGTTGAATTAGCTAATGGATTAACTTCAACAGGTGAAATATCAACTCGTCCGTATCGTGATGGGAGAGAACCTAATGCGTTTCATCAATCTGGTGAGAATTTAGAAGTTGATCCCGTATTAGATGACCAATCGGTGGTGTTAGAGACTAAAGAAGGTCTAGTTTTAATAACAGGATGCTGTCATGCAGGATTATTGAATACATTAGAACATGTAAAGAAGATGAACGACAAACCGTTCAAAGCGATAATTGGGGGAACCCATATGGTTAGATTTTCCGAAACAGAAGTAGAACACGTGGCAGATGTCTTAGAGAAGGAATATGGACTTCCAGACCTCTATTTGAATCATTGCACTGATCATATTCCTATCCCTTTTATAAAGAAAACTCCAGTCACTAAAATCTTGAAAGAAAGATTTGGAGCTGAGAAAGTTAAAACTTGTTATGTGGGAACGGAATTAACGTTTGAAATCTGAGAATTCTTATTCTTCAAAGTACAGGGATCAAAGAAATAGTGTTCAGGGTCCTTTAATTGTTTATGAAACTTCCTTAAGGCAGTAGTAGGTCACTGAAGGGAATTCAAAATCAGTTGTTGACTGTTAATGTTCTTTTTTAATCCTAGATTTATTAACACTAATTCTAAGAACCTTTACTGGATGGGGTGAAGAAAAAAAGTGTGAAATTCTTTATTCTTAGGTTCAAATTAACAATAGATATCTTAGATCAAGGTATTGGAAATTTAATTAATCAGAGACACTTGACTGTTGCCCCCCTTGATTTTTTTTCGTTATACTGAAGAATACAAGATAAAAAAGCATTGCTGAAAATTGTTACCATCAGGTTTTTAAGTAGGTGCATCTAACTTCCACTTAGAGTACAATAAGGGTAGAAAAGAAGTGATAAAAAACCCCAAAAATGAAAATACTTTAATTAGTATGCCTCAATTTGATGATCCAAAGCACATTGAAGAGAAACTCTCTAGAGTAATTAATGAACTACTGGATTTAATAGGAAAATACAAAGCAAAGCGTAACCATTGGGAAATGAACCTCAAATCTAACAACGATCCCCGAGAACACGAATTTTATTCAATTATCGCTCGATTGACCATGCTTGATCTGATGGTCATGGATCTAGAGCATTTGAACCAGCTTTTAGTGGAAACCACTGATTTTGCAGAACGAGATATGGAAGAATATAGTTCCGCTCTTCAGATGTAATTTTTGGCAATGGCCCATCAACTCAATTCATGATGTTATATCGCGGTTTTCGCTTCTCATTTTCGGTGAGGGACTTTTCGGTCAGAAAAAAAGTGAAAGAAACCTTCTTGTTTGAATGTTAACTAAGAGAAAGGTCGCATGATCCCTGGGTCATCGCCTGGAAATAGGTAGAATTAGAAACGATTGATCTAATCATCCTATCAAATGATTGCAGATCATCTTTATGAATTTTATAATAATCGATTTCCTCTTTTTTAATGAATGTTTGAACTTTTGAGTTATTAAAATCTCCTTTTTTCTCAAAAAGCCCTAAAAAAATCATTTGATATTCGGAAAAGGCTTTATTCTGATGAATTTCATGATAAAGACCTATTGCTGTTTGATACGATGAGTCGTGCATCTTCATATCAAATATGAAGATTACTCCTATTGCACCGCGATAATATTTCGTTCTCGTTTTTTTATGTGAGTTTTGGCTGAAAAGATGGTTTAAATACAGAGTAATGAGGAAATCAGTAGCTTCGATGTCTTTAATATAATTATAATAACCTGATCCAAGTGACTCACCCTTTGGTTCATCCCCTGTGTAATTCTGAAGAACATTACGCGCAATCTCATCTGGATTACTCATTACACATATCTTTATAGGTATTTGAGTTGTCATCGTCTTTGTCTCATTGCTCTCATTACTATTTCAGACGGATCAAGGCAAGAGAAGGTCTAATAAGTTATCAGGGGAGATTTTCCTCTTACCAGCTTCAATTTCTTTTACTATTCGAGTTATTTCAGAATTTATCGGTGTTGAAATACCCAATTCTTTTCCTTTCCTCACGATATATCCATTCAGATATTCAATCTCAGATCGTTGGCCTCGCTCTAAGGATTGCAAGGTTGAAACTTTTACATCTTTGTAAGGAGAAAATATATCCTTAATTATTTGGTGTTTTTTCTCCATCGCAACTGGAGAATCGGATCCTGTAAGGAAAATATCTTGTGGATGAAATTTTCCCATTTTAATTAGTTGAATTCCTAATTTATTTGCTATAAAACTTAATTCTGTACCAATGCTCATAAATAAGTGTCTGGTCTGTGAATTATTCGCGATTTCCCCTAGGGTTAAGCCACTTATTGCCCCTAATCCGTTGTTCGCAGCATTAATCGCTAGTTTCGTATAAAGCGCGCCAAAGATATTATTGGTAATTCTTACTGGTTGGCAAAATTCTAGTAGTTGAGCTACTTCTTTAAGACGTTTCTGGTTTCCCATACTATCGATTAATCCTATAATGAAAAATCCATCTGAAGTTCGTTCTATAACTCCTGGTTGAACCATAGTTGATGTCCATGCTACTACTGCTCCAATTACTCGATTTTTTCCAATGACTTCAGCCACATCATCTTCAACAACACCGTTTTGAAGAGTTACAACAACACTATCATTAGTTAAAAACGGAAGTACTGCTTTGGTTGCATTAATCACATCCGTAGCTTTCATGGCAAGAAAAACAATATCATATTGGTCTTTCAACTGGTCTACAGACGAAACAGCTTTCATTGATACATAACGTTCGGTTTCAACCCCAAGTAACTTGAGACCTTTACGCTGTATAAGATCAACCAGTTCAGGGTACTTGGTAACCACTGTAACATCTACTTCATTTTCTGCTAAATGTACTGCGATTGGACCGCCAATTGCGCCAACACCAATAACTACAACTCTCAAAGAATAACCACTCCGTTAATATACAATGAATTCAGATTTCCATAAATAGTATAGGATAGACTTTTACATTTTGCATTGTACCAAAAAAATGGAGTTTCGGGTTATTTAAATGAAGATAGTTTCATGTGGTTACAATATTGATGAAGATTTTACATCTATTATGAGATTTTTATATGAAACTTTTAAGAATTATAATTCTTATTTTAATTGGTTTCCAGACCGCTTTGAAAATTATCATGATAACTGGGTAGATGATATTAGAATCTGGGAAGTGACTAACGATCTCATCCCACCCTCAAAGAAACGAATTGTAGCTGTAGCTAATCCAGAATCACACACTGATTACTATATCCAAATTGATCCTGCGTATAGTTATATCGAACGAGAGATATTAATTTGGATTGAACAGCACTGTTTAGATAAGAAAAAAGCCTTAAAAAAGAAAGAACAGTTAAACACTCATACAATTGAGGGAAATTCTGCACGAGAGAAGGTATTAACCGAGCTTGGCTATATTAAAGGAGAGATAGCTAGCTATCTCAGACTACGTCCTATAAATACACCCGGTTCAAAATTTTTTTGTCCAGAAGACTTTAAAATTAGAGCTATTAAAGGAAAATCTGATTATGACCAGCTGGCAGTTTTAATCAGATTGATTTCCGGTCACGGTGAGTGGTTTGACGCAAAGATCTTGGAGGGGATAGCTCGCTGTTCTTTCTATAAACAGGATCTCGATCTAGTTGCTATTGCACCAGATGGTTCGATTGCTTCTTTTTGCACGTTTAGGATGGATCCCATTAGTAAAATAACCAATCTTGAACCAATGGGAACCCATCCCAAATATAGAAAATTAGGTCTGGCAAAAGGATTAATATCTGAGGGTCTTAGACGCGCTATGAAGTATAATCCTACCTTTTTCTATATCGGTGGGGCCGCTAACACCTCTGCTGCCAACCGATTATATGATTCAGTTGGTTTTACTGAAAAATTAGCGGAAGACTCATGGTATAAAGAAATATAGGATTCTTAATTTTTTTTGAAAGCCTAGTTAGTCAACCTGATAGCCAGCTTTCTCCCAGGTACATAAATCCTCTACAAATCTAGACATTTTGTGAAGAGTTGATCAGGATTCATGGTAAACACCAGTCTTGAGAACTTGTGCACCCTTACCTGGAGTAGGGGTGTGATCGCGGGGAACTATCCCGCCTCCTGAGCCTTGGCGCCGAGTAATTAGTCGGGGTAAACCCACTGACACCTTACTCGTTGAATTACTCAGGTGAGCCGTGAACTCATCTATCTCACGGGATAAACGGTGGATCTGTTTGCTTGTCCATCCTTCCATTGGTGGAACAACCAACACCAACCGTTTCCCATTGATGTGAGCATATAGTTTTTCCTTAAAACCCAGACCACGACGGGCAATGACTAAAGCTGCAGCCTGGTGAGTATTCAGACCATAGCAACATTGATATTTTATCTTACCTAGAATCGAAGTGTAAGCGGGATTAATCGATTTGATTGCTATTTTCTGTTTTATTGCTTGAGCTTGAATAGACTGAATAAATTTTTTGTGAACAAAGTTTGCTTTGATTCGATTAAACTTTTTATTTGATCCAAACTGCTTATAGAATGACAAATTTTCCAAAGTGAGAGTATTCAACTGATACGAAGCAATCCAATTGAGAGCTTTTTTCACGAGATTACCGATCAACCAGTTCCGCTTCTCTTTTCGGGCATATACTAATTCAGGGCAGAGAAACCATTTTGAACAGCGATAATTTCCATTAGGATAGACTAAAGTGATCGCTATCCCTGAAGGATTGAGATCTATTCCAGCCATCCCGTTCATATTTGATATGACATCGGTTGAATGATCTATTGTAACCATTACTCGACAAGAAGTCCTTTTAGTCGAGTACAAAACACGAACGGTGTATTTCTCTTCACCTTGCGCTAATCGTCGAAAAAGTGTTTTATACTTGGTTGGGATATATAAAAAAGCCCTCAGTCGCTCATTTCTTCGGCCACGATCTAATAGCATCGAAAAAGTGAACGTATCGGTAAGAGGATTGTGATGAAGACGTAAATTGGCGTTTCCTCGCCTGTTTTTTTCACCTACACAGTAAATGCCATTGTTCCGTCTTTTAGTCCACTCATCTTTGGTTATTTTCCCTTGTTGATATAGATGAAGATTTCTCTTGCCTCCAAATACTATTGAGGGGATAGTCTTATTTTTTCGATGGTTTTCCCATTTCATCTTAATAGACTGAGTCTTTTGGAGACGACTATGCAGTCCTTTGAGTTTTTGATATTGTTTTTTCGTAAAAGATTTTTGTATTTGATTCAAGGTTTGTTGGTAGTCCTTCAAGTGTTGACTAGCCTGTTGGGCTTTCCAAGCACTCTCCTTACAATAGAGAGAGACCAGCTCTTGTTGAGCTTGGATAATCGCTTTTGCTTCCTCAATTGCTGAGCGAATATATCGAGCATTCGAGAGGAGGTTTAATTTTCGAATCCAAGTGACGATTGGTTGTCTCGTGTGTCCTTTGAGGAAACATTTGAATGCGACGCGTTTCGCGATTTGAAAGCGCCTCAAATGATCCTGAATGATTTGATGTTGTTCAATGGATGGATACCAAGCTGCTTCAAAGGTTATCTGCATTAGATTCCTCACTCCATGTGAATTTTATTTGAAAAACGTTGTAGATGGTGAGGATTAAACTGTCCAGCTTGTTTTCGTTTCAGTCTAGTAAAAGTACGTTCATAAATAGTCTGAGCTAAAACTTTTGGGTCTAGCAACAATTGCGGAGGAGGAAAAAAGAGCCTTGTTCGATGAGGCATGAGATAAGTGAGCCATTCTTCAGGGGGCGTCAATAACTGGCTATTGGTTGACACCAAGATATCAATGTATTGGTCTGTACAGATTTGGATAATTTCATAATTCAAGAGATCCGCGGCATGACGCCAGACAAGCTCAACCTCTAATCCTAGTTGAGTTAAAGCTTTGATAAGAGCGGGATCATCACAGCCAATGTCCAGTAGAACCCTACGGGGACGGGGATTTTGCTTTTTCCCCTTGTAAGTAGAAGAATCAGCTAATTTTAGGTTAATATGGTTCACTTTGAATCCTCCTCGAACTCCCGTTAGAAGTAAAGCAGAGTCCATAATAGAGGAATGTACCCAAAAAACAAGGATTTGATCAGTGCTTAATGTTGGTTTAGGAAATAATAAGTAATTACGCTTCCAATATAGTAATTGATAGATAGTTTTTACCTGTACCTGAATTTGCTTAAAAATATCCTCAAGTAGATCTGTTCCTTTAGAAATTGGTACCAGTTGGAGCGAACATTCATAGAAGTCGGAGAAAAATTCTAACTCGTCGGTCATATT
>JAEOTY010000092.1 GCA_016839625.1 Candidatus Hodarchaeota archaeon | reverse complement strand
CTATCTCAAATTCACCATTTAACATATTTTAGTTATTCAGAAACATTGACCTCTAATAATAATCAACGATAATTCGTTGAAATAATGAGAGAGCACAGAATTCAGTTTGCAAAATCATCATTTTGTACTTAATTGACCAAGAAAATATTGGTGTCATTTACTACACTTCCAAGTGTGGTATAATACAAAAATATGTTGAAATTCAGAGAGATTTAATGACTTTTTAGCAGAATAATCGATGAGATGATATTCGATGAACATATCAAACAAAGTCAAAACTATAGTATTTAATATAACTGGTTATTTAATCCTATTGGTTCAGCAGATTCCACCAATGGGAGTATGGATACCTTTAATGGCTGCACCTGTATTTTTGTATCTAACAGCGTTAGTTTCGAATCTTCCGACAGGTTTAATTGAAGCTCTTCAGATTTTTGTAATAGGAGTCATATCTCCTGATCCCTTTCTTTTGTTAGAGCAATTTTTGATCATCATAGGGTTAGTAATCACCGTCTATTCCATTATTTACCTTGGGGTAAAGAAGAGAAAAACGGGCTTAGTTACATCTGGCCCTTACCGCTTTGTAAGACATCCTCAGTACACTGGTTTCCTACTGTTGACTATTGGTTTTACAGGATGGAGTCACTTCCTTATCACAGCCTTTTGGGGGATTGGATGGATTCCTGCTGAAGCCACAGTAGCATTATGGTATCTAGAACTGTTTGCGTACCTTATACTAGCATTTGTAGAAGAAAAATACTTGTCAAATCAATTTGGTAGTGACTACAATACCTATAAGGATACAACATCCTTTTTCATTCCATTACCTAAAACAGCTGTAAAATATAATGTCGTAATTTCGATCGGTGTATTTAGTTTCCTTTTGTTCGGTGTAATTCAACTTTTTTAATATATAAAGGTCATACGACTTCGTTAAGCCTTTTTAACAAGAGTTGAAATTCAACTAAGCGTTGAGGAGAGTATTTTCAAGGAAATTTCCTAATTCTATTGAACAAAAGGGAAAAAATATAATAATCCTTATATATAGCTATATATAGCATAGTTAATGATCCCAAATGGCTTCAAAAACGATAATGATACAAGAAGGCACATATCTGAAACTTCTTCAACTGAAAAAAGACAATGAATCTTTTAATGACGTGATTTCCCGTTTGATCTATCAAGCTCAAGAATTGGAACCCTTTTATGGGATGTTTGACGAAAATCAAGGAAAAATTATTGAGGAAGCAATAAATGAAGCTCGTAAAGCTAATGATCTGATAGATAACCAGAGGGAGAATTACTGAATGCTTAAAGCGGTTTGTCTCGATACACGAATATTATCAATGTTCTTGAAAGGTAAACAATCCGCCAAAGAACTGATAAATGAATTTAAAACGAAAGAGTTTGAAGTTTATACTACTACTGTTAATATATCAGAGTTTTTCATGGGCTATTATAAAACAAATATTGTTGTGGAGGATGATGTTCAGCGATTGAAAGATTTTTTTTGGACATTACATCCACGTTCAGTAGATTTTGAAGTTGCCCATCTTTCTGGAAAACTTTATGCTACAATTCTCAAAGATCAACCAATCGGATGGCGAGACACATTTATTGCTGCTATCGCGATGTTAAATGGTAAGAAGATCATAACTAATAATGTAGATCACTTTAAACGAATCCATGAACTAGAAGTATTTGAGTACAAGTGATCTACCGTGCTCTGGAAGCTATTATTTCGAAGCTTCGCGAATGCACAGCCTTCGATTCGAACACTTTTTGGTTGATTGTCAAAAGAGAAAAACAGCGAAAAGACGAATTAGCTCTCTCTATTTCCATAATTGAAAATGATTATCCTTGTCGTTCGTAATTTCTTAGTTTTAGTCCTTCAATTCGATCAAAATGATCAATATTCGCGGTTAGAAGTGGAAGCTCTTCTATGATTGCAATAGAGGCAATTGCTGTGTCTGCAAATCCTATGTCCCGTCCTCTATCAACTAAGGAGGCCCGAATCTTTCCATATTCTTTTGCATGCTCGACAGTATACGGTATTACAGTTAACGCTGTTATGATTTCTTCAAGAGCTTTGGAACGTTTTTCTTGCCATTTTCTTCTAAACTTCCCGTAATATAGTTCTGAAACAGTTATAGTCGTAGTTACAACGAATATTTCATCTTTTATTAAAGCAAACATTGCTTTTTTGGCTGCAGTTTTTCCAGCAAGATAGTCAGAGAGATAATCAGTATCCGCGAGGATTGGTTGGGTTAATTCCATGCTTGATGAGCTTCCTTCTTAAATTCCGATAACTCTTGATCATCTAAGTCGTCTTTCAATGCTCCAAACATTTCGAGAAACTTTTCAATATTAGGATTTGAGGTTAATCGTATTATTGTATCACTAAAGGATTCTCCTTCCTTTTTTGCCTTTTTAAGAAGCGTATAAGCCTTGGAATTCAAACTTATTGTTTT
>JAEOTY010000007.1 GCA_016839625.1 Candidatus Hodarchaeota archaeon | reverse complement strand
CAATAAAGGGGTTTATTGCTTTGATGAATTAGACAACAGTTATCTTCAAGATAAGGACATCCTTGACTAGTATAAAAAATCCCTCCACCTTTGACTTCTTTGTATTGGTCTTTATATTTCTTAAAGAGATGAGTTTCTTCTGGATTAAGGATGATATAAACATCAACACAGCACTCATTATCATTCTCTCCAATACAACCTTGACATACGTTTATACTGCTCATTTGATCGTCCATCTATATAGATTCAAAATTTACTACGTAATCCATCAACTAGAAATTTTAGCATATGGCTAATTTTGAGATTCACATCATCACGATCTTTGTCTTCAGGTTGTGTTTCTTCTTGATTCACCATTTCAACCCATTCAAGATAAGATTTTGTTAATATTTCCTGAATCCCATATTCTTCAACAATCTTTTCTACTTCTGGAAGAAATTGAGAATAATTACCAGATATTTTCCCTGTTCGGTTATCTTGAAAGACTATCAAGGGAGATAAGGAAAAATGATTTGCTGAGGATTGAATTGATTCAGGTGGTTTATCTCCTATGTAAGGTGCAAGTATGAGTTCAAACTCCAAGGTCTTCCCTGAAAATGTCGGCGCCGTTGACTTAAATGTGCTTGAATAATTTGGTATGAGCTGCTGTGCATGTCCAGTTCCATTAGTCCAGTGATGGAGCATTTTCCCATAATAAGTCCCAAAGGGATTGATACGAATTTGTTGTCCCTTCTGATCTAAATCCCCAAATCCTTGAGCTCGTATTTTTATCGGAGAGAAAGCAAAATTTGCAGCTTTCAGGGAATTAAACCCGACTAACAATCCTTGTTCCTGATTAGACAGAGCCATCCAACCATCCGAGATGTTCGATACAAAACAGTCAATATCTGCATTTTTTGGATCAACTTCAACCATATCTAAATCAAAAAAGGTAGTATGACCAAAAAAGTTATGTTTCCAGATCCTGAGATAGTTTTGATCTTGGCCAATGATGCTAGGTCTAATTTCAGAGGGGATAATTTCTTGCCAGCGATCGTCATATGCTGTTTTCACTCCGTAAATATTACTATCACTAGTGGACGTTCCTGTAATTTCGGGAATCGTCATATGAACCTTAAGGAAGACCTGAGGAATCTGAGTATAAATTTTCAGGATTTTTTCAGTGATAACTTCTAATCTATCAATCATGAATTTGCTAGAAATTTTTATCGAAGCAGAAAAATTGTTACTTCCATCTTGTAAAACTTCAACTTTATCAACGGAGGATCGATATTTTATAGGACTTTTTGCCTTACCAAAGACAATTGCTGAGTCCATGAAATTTGTAGAACTGAATTCTTTTCCATTAAATAAAAAAGAGGTAATCTTCCCTTTATCATTAAATGAGATCTTGATATATTTGTTCTTCAAGACCTTTTTACTAGCACTAATATCTTTGTCCACTGGTTTTAAATTCGGTTTTTCTGGGTTAGTTTGTAATTTAAATTCGCTATATCCTGATTTGTTCAGAGAAGAGGGAGGTATAATAACTTCTAAGAAATTTTTCCCATTATCATCGCCTTTTTCAATATTAAAGACAATATCCTGGGGGGTAACACTAATTTTTCCTCCCAATTCTTTTGGTAGTTCCGTTCGAATTAGAATTGGTGAATCTACTGATTTATTCTCCTGTTCTGTCACCCCTCGTGTCTGAAGAGGAAGGATATACATGTCTATTCCTTTAGAAGTAGACTTCCACGACGAATTCAGTACATTTTGGAGAGCTAAGCTAAAAGCGTTTTCTGCTAATTTGAAAGAATTTATCACGTATTTAAGGGCGGTTTTTTGACGGTGAGGATGTTGGAAAGGCATTGACATGCCAAAATGAGTCGTTGATGAGAAAAGAACTTGATTCTTCACGTAAGTATTGAACGAATCATCTTCGTTCCGTAAAAGTCCATTTACTTGATGAAAACCTGATTGAGCAATTTTCTGGGAATAAAGTGTCTCAGTGGCACATTTTAACCAGCGAGCATGTTGGCCGATAGTCCAATAAACAGTATTGTTATATTTCTGTGCCCAGTTATAGTATCCACACCATAACCCATCAGCGACATCTTGTCGAATTGTGCATGATCCATGAACTTTCAATTTAGGTACAATGTTGACTAGATTTACTAATTCAACATAATTATACTTGTTTACAGCTTTAATTATTTCTCTGATTCCCCCAGTATTAGGCATCCATCGCATAAACCGAGGAACAGTTGTTCCCTTCCACGCTGGACTATCCATGTCATGGTTTAATACTACTAAAGCGTGACCCTCAATTTCACCTGATTGTTGTCTCTTTCGGATGAATTCAAACCATTTTTCTATTGATAAATGATCGATAATGTCTCCAATTCCATACATGGGAATCATTAAACAGCTTGTGTCTGAAACTGTTGATTTGAAGTTAACTAAACCGTAACGCTGGTTCCAATTTAGTCTAGGGTTAATAAGGGGTCGTGTGGTGTCGAATGGAATAACAGCATAATAATTGAGGATACCTTTGATCATTCCAACCTGGTTAAAGAGTTCAATCATGCCTTGTGTAAACATTGTTTCTTGTACTCGGAGGTATGGTGCAATTCGTCCTGGAAATAGCTGTTTTAGACCAATCCCCATTGAATTTTCCATATTCCACTTAAATTGCTGTACAAATTCTTCAGTATCCAAGACGGGAAGAACATTATTACCCCAACTGCCAATGATAACCTCATCTTTCCCTTTTTTTACACGTTCGATCACACGATCTAATACATCTGGTTGATATTTCTGTTGAAGTTGCACTGACCAATACAAATCAGAGTAGTCCCACGAGATTCGTACTCGCCCACCACACAGTCCCTGACTCTCACATTCATCAATTTCGTCGAGGATCGTCTGCATAATTCGCATATCGAGTCCAAATCCATCTGTTCCAACAGAATCACCCCTATAGGAGTGATAATAGTTTATATGTGGTGATATGACAAAATAAATCTTCTTATGCATCAGATCCAAACATAATTACCTCAGGTTTTGCCGAGTCTTTATTCGTTATCTTAGTCAACCTAGCTTTAAGACCATTCTTTCCTTTTGGATTTTTCTGAAATCCAGTGATCGTTCCTATTGCTTTTCTGTAAATAAAGACCAAATCCAGAAAGGAAAACAAACATTCCCATAGCCACATGTATTCCTAGTGTATTAATTAAAAAACCTGTAAAAGCATCAATCTCAATTTAGATATTGTATGCATAACGCCTGGTATATGAATTAAAATTATGATGATTACGATCGGAGGATATCTGGAACCTTTCTGCTATCCATCCTGATTAATCCTCTTCTTCTTTCCATGAAATCGGTGATTTCATGCATCTTTTGGCATGTATTTTTAAAATCAATTATAATTTAATATTTAATGTGTATAAAAAAAAATACAAACTCCCTCATACACATCCTCAATTGAAAATATGTAAATCTATTTGTCCTTTTTAAAAATCGTTCTAATATTGTTCTTTTTTAGTTGGTTCTGGAGTCCAAACATCATCCTGCGACCCTAGAATCAATTCTTTCTCATGCTCAAATTCCTTGTCAGTAAGAAACCCTCTGTCTCGCAAAGAAGCTAACCGTTCTAAACGGGCTAATCGGTCTTTCCCAGAGCCAGAAAAAGCGTTATCTACAATCCCAGCAAGTTCTTTATCAACAATAATTGCCCCTTTACCAATCATGTATGTCATCGCTAGGAAGAAAAATCCAACTGCTAAGAGCACAAGACCAGCAATCAATAAAGCTAGAGAAGCGATAGCTGGATCCGAAGTACCCTGACCACCAATGACAACGATATTAACTTCATTTAATATCTCTGGAAAAGCCAACGGAATCCAACACAGAGCTGTGACAATTCCACCCGCCATTCCAAGAGCAAAACCTACCACGCCAAAAATAAACATGAAAAGAAAGACAAAAAACCCTGCAACACCGCGATAAGCCAGTTTTACTAATCCACTACTTACATCACTCATATTTCATACCACTTTTAGTTCATTTGTTGCTTAAGTGATCACTTCCTTAAAGTTCTTAAGGATCTTACTTTTGAGGTGGATAAATCACTCACTAATCTGATTGAATGTCAAGATTGAACATCTATTATCTTTATTCGTTAAATCAAATTCAGACTAATTAGCTATTGAAGTTAAGACCTCTTTTCTACTCCATTAACAATTTCCTGTGGTAAATGTAAAGCAAATTTACACACTTCATCTCCCTTAAGAACAGATTCTAATAATTCAACCTTGACAGGTTGATCCAAGACGGCTTCCCAGAAATTTTTGTAATAGCCACCACTACAATTGCAAAAAATCGGATCAACAGGTTGATCTTCCTTTAGAAGTGCTTCTCTAACCCATGGGCAATGACAATAGTAATACCTCTTTTTCTTTTCGTCAGTTTCGCTGAGATATTGTTTAGCCAAGTAAGGAATTTTTGTTATAATTACTTTATTTCCTTCGCGGATTCCAGCCTCTGTCATCCCTTGTTGATTTTTGATATACTCAAGGACACTATCATCAATCTCTTGAGTAAAGAACAGAGTTTCTTCGTCTCGATGTTTTGTTAGAGTTTCAATGAAATCGTGGCTTTTAATTTCCAAGAATTCATCAATATTTCTTGCTTTCAGAAATTTTTCTCGGGCAGGTTTATAGGAATCTGTGTATTTATCTCTTAATCCGTTTGCGAGGAAGTCGGAACACTTATCGTGATCAACTTTAGATAGAAATCTCTCAATTAATTGTTTAGTAATTTCAGGTCTCTTCTTGGGATGAAGACCTAATGGAGGAACTTCAATATCATCAAAAATGTCATTTCTCACCTCTTCACCAAATTCCTCTACTAATTTTTTCGAGAAATTTTCCATGACTTCGCCTCCATCAATAACTTCCATGGAAGCAATAATTAATTGTTTATTACCCCTAAAATAGCCGAATCGAAGAAGACTGACATAGTTATCAAATGAATTCTTCTCTTTTTCGATTAAATAGGCAGAAAAATTATGAAGATCATCGTAGACAGCATTTTCCACTGACTTTTCGTGTTTAGAAAGAAATTCATCAAACTCATTAATGATATTAACAGCAGCATCTATTTTATCTTGGCCCAGCTTTCGTTCTTGTAAAAATTCCTTGAAACCATCAAGTTTCATTGAATCACCAGATTGTTTTCTGTGAACTTATCATATAAATCAACTGATTAAGGCAATGTACTTCTTAGTTGAAAAAGTCAATTATTTACTTTGGTTGTTATAATCCTTAATCTTGAGATGAATTTTCAATTATGGTCAAGTCTCCTTTCTCTATAACATCCGACAACTTATCTGGGGGTAATTTTCACTTTTTCATAGTTCTAAATATCTTTACTAAAGACTTTTCTAAAATTTCTCACGGGACATTTGTTTTTGATTATACATTTTGGGCAGAAAATTGGCCAGGCAATTATGGAATAAATCATAAACGATAACGAAACAAAAACTACAATTAAAGGATGTTCTTTCCAATAAAAAAAGAAGAGAAAGACTAATGCTGAGATAAAATTTCCTAAACCAATTATTGCATATAATATTAAAGTCAATTGCAGAGTTTTTTGAGTTATTTTCTCTTCTTTAATGATTTTCTTTGAAATTAATGGCCCAAATAGGAGTTGACTTACACCAGGACAGAACTGACCACTGTAAGGACATTCTCGACATATTATTGCCAGTAATAGATTCGTAATTATATAAAGAACCAAGAATATCGAAAGGAATAAAATTGATTTAATCATAAGCAAAATTATTGTACCTAAGAGATAAACAATGAATACAATATCAACAATGATTGTGTCCTTTAATTTCCACCTATGATTAGTACTCATATGAGACGTAACACCTTCTAATGTCTGTCGTATGACTCAAATGCTTTCAAATTCCGAACTAGACTGTTTACTTAGGGAGAGAATTGATATTTTCTCACCTTAAGATTAGGTATTGATGGCAATTCTTTTTCCGCAGTATGAAGAATAAGTCGTTCATTCAATGAATAGACAACAATTGACAAGAAATTAGTAAATGAATGGGATACCAACGTCCTCAAGCTCTTTACGCGTTTTCTTGTAAAGAGCCATATACTCAGCTGAAGGTTTACACCGTCGAACGTCATAACATTCTCGAAAGTTCTTCCCTAAAGGAGCATTTTCAATGTTCTCTTCATAGGTCTTAAGAAGAGTAAGGGCAATCTCATTTGCGTCTTCGCGAGAGACTTTTTCCTTTGCAGCTCCACAACCCACCTCAGCAGCCATCCGTGCTTCCATGGGAGTAGCATAGTTTTTGTGTTTATTCTTGGCAACAGCCATTTCCCAAAGATTCGCGCCAGAAACCACTGAGACGAGACCATGAGTAGCAGCTTCTCGCAAGACCATTTCAGTACATGGGCCGGCAGCAGCAAATCCATTTGACATTGATACGAAATTACTATTCCGAGCTAACGCCTGATAGGTTGTTGAAATTACCCAGAGTAGCTCCCGCATAGTATTACAGGTATGTTTTAAATGAAAGGGAAAATAATTCATGAAGTGAGCTTGGTTAACAAGTAATCCCATCAAATGATATGCAATACCAACGATAGCAGTGCCTTCAGGGCCACCTGCGTATCCTCCAAGGATCGGTCCTGCAAGACACCCAACAAAGCACCCATAAGTATGAAAATGAACCATTTTATTCAAGAGGGAGTTGTTCACTTTTAGTTCAGTAATACTGGCCACAAAGCGGCCATCCGTTAATCTTTCACCCCATTCTTGATTGCTTGCAGCAATTTGGGCTGCATCTGATTCTGCTGTCCCAACGCTTTTGAGAAAAATTCCTGGACGACCAACTCTTCGTGCTGCTTCCCTGAACATCATAGCATGAGCAACTGACCCTTTCACCTCTGATGGAGACCCTGATCGAATAGGCATCCCCTCTAGCTCATCAAGGATGGGCGCGCAAACACCATTTGCTAGTGGCTCCTGTAAATATGCCATTGACATGGGGACGAATAAATCCTCATCACAGGTGATGTCGGGGGAAAAAAGGCAAAAGGGCCTTCGGGTATCTTCAATCTGTCTATTTGAAATCTCTTTGGAGTCTCGTCCAAAGCCCAGAGTAAACCTACCAGGGAAATTACCAAGCGCTTCGTTCATTTCCTCTTCTGTAAACAGAATTCTACGGTGTGTGTCAGTACACAAGGTTCCTACTTCGAGATAGAAATCCATGGCTGCGTTCCAAAGACTATCTGCTAAACTGTCATCTTGGGGAACCGGTGTCGCAGGATCGAAAGAGATACCATAATCTTTGATAACCCTCTGAAGCTCGGGAACCAAAAGTTTGAGATCAAAATCTTTTTCTAGGCAAACTGGGCCATTCTGTGCTCTATCTAAGACCTCATTAATTCTCCAAGGAGGAGTTACCATTTATTTCGCCTCAAGCAATTTGGCTGCAAGTTTCCCTGCACCACCTGCTGTTTCCGCCCAACCATCAGCACCGATCTCCTTCTGCCAAGTTTCACTAGTTGGAGCTCCCCCAATTATTACCACATAATCATCTCGTTTCCCTAGTGCTTCGAGTAGTTCAATGACCTCCTTTTGGGACATCATGGTCGTTGTCATCAACGCGGACAGAGCTATGATATCAGCACCTACATCCGATGCCTTTTCAATGAACTGCATGGATGGGACATCCTTTCCTAGATCAAATACCTCAAATCCTGATACTTCAAGCATAATTTTAACAATATTTTTACCGATTTCGTGAATATCTCCATGGACAGTTCCAATCACAACTTTACCTTTTGCCTTGGGACGCTCAGTGGATTCTTTTATATGTTCTGTTAAAATTGAGGTAGTTGCCTGCATCACTTCCGCAGCTCCCATTAATTCGGGAAGAAAAATCTCCATTTTGTCGAATTTTTCCCCAATTTGTTCCATCGTTGGACTTAATACCTCATTGATCACTTTTAAAGGATCAACCTGAGCGTTCAAGAGGTCCTTGGCAATCTGAACAGCTTTGTTAGGTTCATATTCCTCTACAGATCTCTTTAATTCTTCGTAAAGATCCTCCACATTCATTTTTACATACATCCTTAATTAAATCTTAACTCCAGACCATAATTTCTGATAATACTTTTCTTTTTATATCGGGCACTGACACGTCTTCCTTTGGATATCCTACAGGCATAATTACAAACGCTTTCTCGCTTTTAGGTCTTCCTAAAAAATCACGTAAAAAATTCATACTAATAGGGGTGTGTGTTACTGTTGCTAAACCTGCATTATGAATCGCGATGATAAGCATTCCAACTGCGATTCCAACACTCTTTGTTACATAATAATTTTTTCGTTTGTTGTTATGTTCATCCAACCGAAACTTTTGCTGAAATACCACAATTAGATAAGGAGCGATTTCAAGGAACGCTTTTTCCCAAGTGGTACCTAATGGTGCTAAGTCTTGACGCCACTCATCAGATATCTTGTGTTTATAGAATTCTTTTTCTTCAGATTCAGCTGCTGTGCGGATCTTATGTTTTAGATCAGGATCACTTACAATAACAAATGTCCAGGGTTGTTTATTTGCGCCAGATGGAGCTGTACCAGCAGTTCTGACAATATTTTCGAGGATTTCTCGGGGAAAAGGTTTATCTGAGAAATCTCGTACCGATCTGCGTGATTTCGCAAGATCATACATTTTTTGGGATCTTTCAATCATTTTATCTTCAGAAAAAGTTTGAAGGTGAAACGGAATGAATGGGTGTTTTTCTGCCATTCAAATCACTAATCCTCAACAAGTCGGGGATCTATATATCTCCAGTTCTTATCTTTATTGAAGAAATGCTCTCTTTCTTCTTCTGTTGTGGGAACAATATCGAAAGTACAACGATCATCCCCACAAGCCTCACAGGTTTTATGAATGAGCTTTTGTAATGGATCAAGAGACATACTTTTCGCTGCATCAATATAACAATAAAGGCGACCAAAAGATAACTCATTATATTGCTTAAATGTCTTAGCAAGATTACATCCTGAAACAATATATCGTCCCTCTTCATCCTGATAATGTTCACCTGAATGAACCCCCCATTTGGGAAGATCATCTCCTCCCTTGTTTACCATTTCTGCAATTCTTTGGCCATATTCCATAATCGACTTTATGACTAGTTCTGAACCCTTCGTTTCGCCAAATTCTTCAAATAGTATCTTTGAGAAGGATAAATGTAAGAGAGCTAACCTGGTTATAGCAACTTCTACTTCCTTTGTTGCTTCTCTGAGAGGTACAACTTCGTTTTTGTCAGACAAGATTTTACACCTTTTTAGCACATAAAATCCTACTTCGTTTAAGGATTGTCTTCTCTCCTTTTCAGGTTTTATTTGAGCAGATGAAAAGCAATATTTTTTAAAAAAGATATTTTCTTTTCCTTTCAAGCACATGAAGGCCGACATTTTTAATTTAACAAAGATTACGTATGTCATAGTCCTTGGTGCGAGTATCAACAACCTAGCTGCTGGATTACTTGAACCTACAGTAGCCCCTTATCTGGAAATTCTAGGAGCAAGCTCCCAAGAAATAGGAACAATTCTCAGTGCTCGTTTTCTGATTCTTGCGATAGCTTCTCTCCCCCTCGCATTATTTGCCTCTCAATTTGGTCTTAAACGCTTTTTATACATTTCAACTATCGGTACTGTTTTGGGAGGTATAGCTCTTATGTCTATTGAAGGAAGAACGGCCATTCTATGGTTTTATTTGTTCACTGGATTCGCAAGTGCCATTTTTAGTGGACCAGGGATTGCATTAATTGCTGAAAACACCGGTACGAAGCGAATCGCAGCATTTAGTCTGTTTTTTGCTTCCTGGATGATCCCACCTGCTCTTGGGGCATTAATTTCAACTGTATGGTTTTGGAATGTATCTGAATATACTCCTGAGAATTTGTCAAGTATTTTTCCCTTGACGATGTTGGTAATGATAGTGGGAAGTGTGGTTTTCATTATTTTAATGTTTTTTACTAATCATAACGAAGCTAAGAAAAGACCAGAGATAGTTATAGATGTCGAACATATTCCAATTAAGAATCAATTTCAATTGTTATTTAGCCCAGTTATTGCCTTACCTTTAAGTTTATTAATATTTTCAGAATTTTTATCGGGTGCAGGAGCTGGATCCAGCCTCCCATATTTAACGCCTTATTTAAAAAGTCTAGGGGCATCTCCTGGAGAATTATCCATATTAGTTTTTGGAATGAACATTTTCATGGGTGTTGCTACACAATTAACTCCTATTTTAACTAATCGATTTGGTGATTTGCGAGTTTTTGCTGTAACTATGTCCCTGTCTGTTGGTTGCTTGTTAGGAATTGTTTTTTCTAATGATTTACTTATTTCATCATTATTTTTTATTTTGCGAGCAGCCTTCGCTAATATGAATGCACCAATAACTTCTTCTCGTATGTTATCCTACATTGAAACACGTGTACGAGCAACTGGAGTTGCAACCACTTCTACAGTCAGGTGGGCTGGTTGGAGTTTATTTTCCCCTGTTTCAGGTAGCATTATTGATAAATATGGTTATGATATTGCTTTTACCTTTACTTCGATAATTTATATGATTACTTTGGTCATATTTATCCGAGTGGTTCAACGATTTAAAAGTCTAGATGAGATTAAATCTGAATCGTCAAACTCTCTGGAACTTAAGTAAAAATTCCCCCCTAAATAGATGAAATTGGTTATAGGCCCATTAAATTAATCTGATGAGCTCAATTTCCTTGTCCCTTTCTTGTGAAGTTCGATAGTCTGGTAAAGGGAAAAGATCATAATCCTCTTATCATATCCAGAAAGATGAACCCAATGTCAGACCCATCAATGATAGATATTCTAAAAAAAGCTGAAACTGGTCCGATTTGCCTTGAAAATGACTTTGATAGAAAAGTTCTGCTATTAAAACTCAAAGAGGTCATAAAAGAGTATGACATCGAATTTTCTCGAGATAATTTGATAGCTAATGATAATTCACTAGCAGATGATGTTTTTAACGCTGCTATGAATCTCTATTTAGAGACTGGTACTCTTTGTTTAAGTACTCATCGACAAATTAAATTTGACGAGGCAGAGATCAAAGAAACTTTGAGAAATGCACCCAAACGTATTATATTTGGTGAGGGGTCTGATGCAAGAGAAATGACACCCCGACAAATAGAAGATCAAACACCTCCACTTTGTCTAACTTCAGGTGGAGGGGAGATTTCAGAGGATATCTACATTCAAGTGGTTCAAAGCTACGCTCAAGAACCATTAGCGGACACTGTAAGTGGTGGGTGTCCATTACATACTATATTTGGCATGGTTCCGAAAGCAGGCACCCCTGCAGAAGTCTTAGCTTCAATGTACAATGTTATTTACTCAAAAGAAGGAGTGAAGAGAGCTGGTCGTCCTGGAATTGGATTTCATAATCTGCTTGGTACTGCTCTCTCTGCAGCTGGATACATCTCCGCAAGTCAGTCTGAATTCGGGGTTAGACCTGTGGATGGGAACCTCATTGCTTCACTTGCTGAACTTAAGACTGATAATAATCAGCTTACAAAAGCATTGTATTACTCTGAGAGGAAAAATATCATCCCAGGAGCCGTATATGTCCCGTTGATGGGTGGATATGCAGGAGGCCCAGTAGGGACTGCCCTAGTCACTCTAGCTCATCATCTCCAGGGCCTCTTGGTTCATCATGTTGCTTATGCAGATTTCCCAGTCACCCATCTCAAATATTCCTGTAGTACTACACGAGAAACTTTATGGGTTGCGAGTATCGTGGGCCAAGCTCTTAGTCGAAATACACATCTCTTGACCGCATCGGAGGCGATAACAGCAGCTGGTCCTTGCACTGAGATGTGTTTGTATGAGGTTGCTGCCAGTGCTATTGTTGGTACCGTTTCGGGTATCCATATCAATAACGCGTCCGCAGCCAAGAGTCAGTATCTAGATCGAGAAACAGGGATGGAAGCTCGAATGGGTTGTGAAGTCGGCCATGCTGCCACTGGGATGAAAAGAACCGATGCTAACGAGTTAGTAACTCAAATTTTAACTAAATACGAACAGAAGCTTGATAATCCTCCACTCGGTCGTCGGTTTCAGGAATGCTATGACATCACCACTGTAACTCCTTCAGATGAATACATCAGCGTTTACTCTCAAGTAAAACATGAATTGCAAGAACTGGGACTAAATTTAGATTGAGAAAAGCATTTTTGATATTGAAAGATTTTAAAATAACAAGTTTATTAAAACCAAAAATAGATTGAATAATTGTTAGAGTTATGCATTAATAGGAATTTTTACTCATAGAGGTGATCTTTTTGGTTGAATTAACTTTCACTATAATAATTGAAGAGGATGAAGATTCAGGATATGTTGCGAGGTGTTTAGAATTAAAAGGAATATATGGACAGGGAGAGACAGAAGATTCAGCCTTAGATGATATTCAACAAGCTCTTGATATCGCGTTAGAAACATACTCTGCTGAAAATATCCAAATTCCTTACCGAAAGGTCGTTCAGGTGACTAAAAATCTCCCGTCTACGTCCGCTTTCGCCTAGAAAAGTTGGAAAAGTACTCCGTGAACTGGGATGGAGTCTAATTCGGCAAACTGGCTCTCATGCAATCTATAAACATCCTGATTACTCCCATCTTATTGTAATTCCTAAACATAAAGTAATTAAAAAAGGAGTAATCAAATCAATTATCGATGATTTAGGGATTACTAAAGAAGAATTCTTCAAATTAGTATAAGTATAAATGAATCTTGTTAAATCCTTCTTTCGTGATTCTAAAGTTAATAGTTTTTCCTTCCTCCATAATCCTCTTCCATAACCATGCAATTTTCCCTTACTAGCGAACACACTATGACAATGGACATTTATTTCCTATTAGAGAGATTTAGTCTTCGTTTCGAATAATTTTAGGTTGACACTTTATGATTACATAATCATATATATTACAATTATCAGTGGTTTCAACTATTCTTGAAATAGCTTTTTTCGTAATACTTAGGAAATTTGTTATTTAACACTGCGGATGTGATCTAATGGTACAACTAAATATGAAAATTTCAAATTTCAGGTTTAAATTCTTACACTTTCTAATTCTACTTACATTAGTTGCTTTCCCCAACATTGGAAAGCTCCAAGGATTACCAGCTTCTCGTGTAATGATCGGATATGTTAATCATGATCCTATTAACATTGTTTCGGACGATGATTTTGTTACTCTGGGGTTTCCTGGAAGTGGGACAGAACTGGAACCCTATAAAATTGAAAATCTTCAGATATCACCAGATTTAACTGATGGAATTTTCATTTCAGATACATCTAAATTTTTCATTATTCAGAATTGCTATATTGAAGGAATACAATACGGAATCTATTTGAAAAACCTCGATGGTAATGGAATCGTCAGGAATAACACAATTTGATCAAGCTGGTATATGAGTATAGGGTTATATCGTTCAAGTAGCCTATTGATTGAAAACAATACTTGCAGCCCAAATAGCATGTATGGAATTGATCTATCTGAGTCCACTTACAACATTATAAAAATGAATAACTGTTCCTCTGCTGATGATATAGGAATCAGACTCCATTCCACAAGTCCTCATAATGTAATTCTTCAAAATATTTGCTCAAGAAATATTAATCGCGGAATTAGTGTCACAACAAGTAATAATATTACAATCTCCGGGAATATCTGTCAAGGGAATAAAGATGGGATATGGGTCGCTAACTCGGATGATATTAATGTGTTTCACAATAATCTTTTCAATAATTCAAGGGATGGCATGCGTATCAAAGGTGATGAGGGCGCATCTGGCTCAGAACTCTACAACTATCGGATAAATGTTACAGGAAACAAAGCTTACAATAACGGAGAAACTGGACTTTATGGTTACCTCCTAAAGGATATTGTTGTCTTTAATAATGAAATTATTGCTAACAACGATGATGGGATCTCTTTTACCTCAGTTTTTGAAAATGAAGTTTGCTACAACCTCATACAATCCAATAAGCCTTTTGGAATGGATGTAACTTACACACGTTTAATTATACACAACAATCGGTTTATTTCTAATGGTAACGGAAGTGTTCCACAAGCTGAAGACGAGGAAGGGTTAAGTTATTGGTATGATACTATCACAAAAAAGGGGAACTATTGGTCTGATTGGTCAGGTTCAGGATCATATCAACTTGCTGGCGCAATAAATGCAACAGATTTATATCCATTAAGCGAAATGACAACTTCAACGACTACTACAACGACACCAGTTACGACTGAATCGGATGTTTCTTCCACAGATGGCTTAATTCAAACTGGTACATCAGACAAATCCTCAAGTGAAGAATTTCAGACATCAGGATTCCTAACCTTCTATATTTTGATCCCATTAATTCTACTTGCTGGAATTTTTGTAGTGAAGAGAAAACCAAGGAGACCATAAGAACTAGTTTGTTTCAATTGATTTTTAAGCAAAATGCTTAGAATGTGAAACAACTCTCTTCCCTTTTCTATTTTTATGTAAAGGAAGTAACTCTAACATCTTTCTGAACAGGTTTTTAAGAAAGCTATTGCAACTTACAGGAAATCTGTTAATCTCTTCTTTTGTGATTCTAAAGCCAAGAGTTTTTCTTTTCTCCACAATCCTCCTCCATATCCATGCAGTTTTCCATTACTAGCGATTACTCTATGACAAGGGACAATTATTGCAACAGGATTATTCCCATTTGCTCGTCCAACTGCACGAGAGACGGATGAATTATCCAATTTCTTAGCAATATCACCATAAGATCTAGTTTCTCCATAAGGAATCTGCAGTAATTCATTCCAAACAGAGGTTTCAAATTGAGTACCTCGCAAATCTAGTGGAATGGAAAAATCACGCAGTTTCCCATTAAAATATTCTTTTAACTCACTCTCAAGGCGATCAAGAGTCGGATGAGATCCTTCGACACAATCAACCTGGTACCACTTTTTGTATCGTGATTTAATAGCAGATAGCTCATGTCTATCGTTAAATTCAAGCAAACAGCACCCCTTGGCGGTTGTTCCAATGATTAAAGTACCTAGAGGGCTTTCCAAATAATTGTAGACTAACTTGGAATTAGACATTGTAGACTTCTCCTGGCGAATGTCCGAACTCCTTAGAGAAAGCTGCTCTAAAACCACTATTTGATTTAAACCCGCATTGAGATGGGAGTTCATTGGAATTTGCGCCCTTCCTAATCAATTCTTTTGCATACGCTAAACGGAGTTTTCGATGGTAGGCAATTGGTGTGGATCGACAATATAGTTTGAAATTTCTCCTAATTGTAGAGATATCAACTCCTGCAACCCGAACCAAGATTTTCTCATTGATTCTCTGTGAAACATTATTTTTCATATAGTCTAGAACTTTATTTAACCAATACGGTGTAATATCGGGATATAGATCTGGTTTACATCTTTTACAACTTCGATATCCAGCAGTAATTGCTTTTTCTCTTGTTGAAAAGAATACCATGTTTTCTTCTAGAGATAACCTCGCTTTACAAGAAGGAAGACAGTATATTTTCATCGTTCGCACCCCCACATAGAAAAGACCATCGTATGAGGCATCACGTCTGACTCGTGCTCTAACCATTTCTTTACGTAAAAGATTTTCCATTATGAGTTCTCAACGACTGATAATTTTAAATATTGTGCT
>JAEOTY010000091.1 GCA_016839625.1 Candidatus Hodarchaeota archaeon | reverse complement strand
GTTTCTTTCCTTTGCAATCTCGGTACCATCATGGGTAACTTCAAATTTTGTCATTCAGGAGACTTCCAGCATTCTTCGTGTCTACTTAATAGTTCTTAACAATCCAATAAAAATCTTTATTTTAAGGCATTAGATATTAAACGAAAGGGACGGATGATGAGAATGAAAGGTTTTTTCAAGAAGAATTAGGAGAGTGTGCTTTAATCTATGGATCCAAGAGATTTATTCTCAGTGGGGTGGTAATGATCGGTATTGTGGTTATTCTAAATTTTGAATTCTCAATATAGAAATTAAAATCGGCATATTTCTCCTTCTAATCATCCTTCCTTTTCTTTCTCAATATGACTAACATCATGGCTCCTATTATTCCCACTAACACGATTGACACCGTTGCTTCTGTTGTTACCTGAGAAGAATGTAGTGTATATTCTATTACGGTTACCCCAACTTTGGGACCATCCGCTCGTAATTTGATATGGACTGAATAGGTTGGTTGGTCGATTGCAAATTTTATTGTAGTCTGCTTGCTAGCTTTCGCTTCTAGTTCCCCAAGATCCACTGTGTGTTTGGTACTGAGAAGAGTCATGTTTGCGGCTTGAGATGCTGTCCACTCGAGAGCGATACTACCATTCGTTCGTATATAAGATGATGGATTCGTTACCGTTACTTCAATCTGGAGCTCTTCTCCTACCTGATTATTAGCAGTTTGGATTGCGACGTAAGGGGCTTCTTCTGCCATGAACAAGAGTCCTTGATAGGTTTGAGCGCTATTCTCAATCACTTGGTCTCCTGGCGGATTACAATAATCCCACACTCCTCGGTGGTGATAATAACCCGTTGTGTCATTATATGTTGAAGAGTATGCTGCCGGATTTCCATAAGTTTCAAACGTGAATGCCAGAAGCGTACCATTAGTATACATCCAGTCATCCCACACCCCCGAAGTCGCGTAACCTCCTCCTCCCATTTCCAGTGAAAACCCAGTGAGTTCTTGCAATTTTGTTCCTGTACTAATGTATAAGTCCTTATCGATTCCTCCTAAAACTCCTCCTTCGTATGCTGACGGGCCTAATATCATCGTATAATCCATTCCCGAATGGAGGGAGACTGCCGTGATAAAATTCCTTTGTAGCACAAAATCCCGAAATCGGGCGGTACAATTTTCCGAAAATGCGTGGGGTCCATGGTAATTCCACGCAGAAGGATTGTCCGAAGCACCTGGTTGTTTCCCAAACGCGTACGCGTAATTACGATTCGGATCGACCCCTCCTGGTTTATCGTTTCCAATTCGTCCATCGTCATCCAGATCTCTTCCTTCGTCTCCTATGAAGTTGTGTGACCTATCATACATTCTTTCAACATATCCGTCCTGATTCATGTCTTGCACTTCATATTCATCTTCCAACCCGTCTCCGTCTTCATCGATTGGGCGTAAAGTTTTTCTCTGCCATGGATTCTGACTCATTAGTTCAGCACCATCAATATTCAGACTCGGGATCACATAAATCGCTTTGGTGTTCAGAAGGGTCTGAATTGTGGTTGAAGCTGAGAAATAATCGTTTACTACTTTATCTATGAAGTACAGGGCATTTTCTACACTGATTTGCTCCTGAGCGTGGTGCTGTCCTACGATCAGCACTTCCGTTTTTTGTAGTGTAATTGATTCATTTGTGATCTGTACACAGTATATTTCTCGCTCAAAATAGGTTTTTCCTATTGTAAAGACCTCAATAATCTCTGGATATGTCGTATTGAGCTTCATTAGTTTGTTGGCGAGTTCCGAATAGTTATGGTATGGTCCAAACGCAGGGCCAAAGACCACACTATCATCTCCTGGTTGATCTCCTGGTGCACCAGTATAATCCTCCCAAATAAAAGAGTAACCGTCTTTCGTCTGCCGTTTTAGTGAAACGTTTTGTGATATAGGTGAATTGAGTGTGATAACTAATGTCTGGGAATTGTTGATTCCTATTGAGCTTAAGAGTATGAGTCCAGTTAGTAAACTCCCAATAACAAAGAGTTTGTTCATTTTTTTTCTCCTGTAAACTTGATAGAGCTTACCCGTTTTATATGCATTATCAGATGATAAATCCCTTTTCTTTTTTCAAAAGGCCAACCATCCATCCTCAAAGTGGGAACTTTGTGTACTGCCGCTTAACCTCGGAAATTGTTGACGGAATGTCTTGGTGGGTTTTTTACCATGATTTTTTGTCATATCTTGTGAGCTTATAATCGAAATTGAAACAGTAATCTTAGACCTCGGAGAGGTGACTTATGAAACAAAGTGTCATTCATCAACATCGTGTAGAAAACGACCAATCGATTTTAGAAAAACTCAAAATCACCAACCCATTAGATCATAAACTTTTGAGAATTCTTCGAAACTCTGGTCCATTGACTAGACCCGAGTTGGTCAAGGTTACTGGGAGAGCAAGTTCTACAGTTTATGATAGTCTCAACCGATTGGTGATTAAGGGTTGTGTCTTTTCCTTTCCTAGATATTCACCACATAACCAGAGAGGGCGTCCCAAAACCTATTATCAAGCGTCCACGCATTTCTAAAGGATTACTCTCAAACAGCCGATATCCAAATTGAATAGTTCAGTTCTCCAGTTCTCCCTCCCCACCCTACTTCATCTTCTTTTCTACTGAGATCTTTTTTTCCTTAGATGGATGCGACAGTAGTATTTGCCCTTGTAGCTGGCGTATACTGGGCGGGAACACTCATAACATCGAAACTCTGTTGATCGTTTGTCGTGGCGTGCCGTGTCGAGCATCAAGCGTGGGTCGTAGCGGTGTAAAATGGGCATCTTGGCCATTTTCGGGATGATTAGTTTTACCCCTTCGAGAATATCCTCGAATTGAAAGCTAAACCAAATCTTCCACCGCACCCATTTCCCCTTAGATTTGAGTCTCACCCAATAAGAATAATTGCCCTCCTCATCATGATATACCATACAGACAAAATAGCCATAAATATCCCCTCTTATTCTGAGATGGTCACTATAGCCAATATACTTTGTAGTCCCTTTGACGGTTTTCATCTCATTTTTTAGTGCATTCGTCAGTCCCGATAAGAGATCACTCAGAATTATCGTCTTTATAATATCTCTATACACAATTGAGTGGGTATAATATGACAGAATCTCCTCCACTCTCAGATATTGTGGGACTGAATTTATTCCGATCTGTAAAAACCCTAGATAATGCTTTTCTTGATCCGGGGCAAACCTATGATCTTTATAAAACCGCGCATGGTCCTGGGGTGGTTCTAGAGTCCGTAAACTCACGTATATCTCCTCAATAGTCGCGCTTGCGTCCACCCTCAAGAGTTCTCCACCTGTTATCATCATTTCGACCTCCTTCAAATCAAACCACTTCTTTCTCAATTTTACGCTTTTTTCACTCAATTTCAGATGTTTTTTCCCTGTTAATCCATTTTAAGGTTAAGATGTACCACACACCTCTTGACAGGGCTGTTAAACCTCGCTTTATTCCAATATATAGCATATGTAACGGATTACCCATAAGTAAATACCTCCTCTTACTTCCAATGTAATTCAATTAGCTTGAATTCTAATAAAGATTTTTCAGCTAGAATTTTTGCACTTATTCGAATACAAATAAAGGGGTAATACGATCGGATATATATCCCAATCTTCAAGAAATGATCCTTAAGGATAAATAATCTCAAAATATGTATGGATAGATAAACCATGACTGATATGAGAAATAATTCACGAATAGGGAAAGTAATGGATGAATTGTCAACCCACCGAATGCGTATCACTAGTCTCTATTTACTAGCTGTAGGACTGATTTCATTATTTTACGGATTGAATTTTTGGACCATTGGCAGTAGATGTTGGTACTCTGCGTTTCAGTTTATGAGTATTGTTCTCATTTTCATTGCTCTAATAAGCATTATCATAGGAGTTATAGTCTGGTTCTGGAAGTCTCAGGCGAATATCATGTCTGGATTCGCTCTTGGTTATATTATCCTTACCATCTTTGTTATATTAAGCCTATATCAGGTTTGGGATTTAGACGCTAATATTCGATATTATATCCACCAAGAGATCATATCATCCTCAGTTGTGCTTTGGGGATTAATACTCTTGGGATCTTGGTCGTTTGCTCTATTTAGTCTTCTGGTTATTAATTTGTTATTATTCCAGTGGATCAGGAGCAAGTAGTGCGCTCATCTTCTTTTCTTAGCTGAGTTCAGCTAGTCTTTAGTTCGAAATCTTTGACAAAATGGTTGACACCTGGTGCGACTGATTTGATGATTCGTGTCTGCATTGATTTCACCTTAAACTGGGGGAAAGATTCCTCTATGACTGTCTCTAATTTCCCTTGCATCTCACTGGCTTGATTTGATCCCTCTAACCCATGAGCGTGGATGGTTCCTCCATCTTGTTGCTGCAGACTGGCTAACGCAGCAGTTAGCTGGGGTTTGTCTATAGTAAAATATCCCATGATTACTCGATTTGCCCAGTTTTGGGGGGTCTTCTTCCGGTTATCTCCGAGGATTGCTTGGTATTGGTTGGTCAAACCATTTTCCTGGATATTTTTCTCGAGAAACTTGAATGCGTAGGGATTAATTTCGATACCAATGATCTGTGTTGATGCATGATGGACTGCGATTGGGAGTGACAGATTGCCTACACAGGCAAACATATCGATTATTTGCTCGTCGTCTGTACTCATTCTCACCATCCGTTGTCTTTCCGCATGGTTTCCATTGGAGTATGTTAATTTTAGTGCATCTATCCAGAATTTACAGCCAAGTTCTTTGTGTAATGTGACCGTATTTCTCTCTCCTGCCAAGATTTCATAGCTCGGTTGTCGTGTTGTGTTGCTTGTTATGCCTACTTTATGGGCGGTTGTTCTTAGTTCTGGCAGATAGGTCAGGTATATCTCCCCGATTTTCTCCTTCCATTCTAACAGTTGTGGGTGTAGTTCAAATATTCCCACTTGGCCTACGCGTTTCCAGCGTCGTGGGAGTAATGAGATATATTCTTGTGGGAGTAGTTTTTGGTCTATGATTGCTTGTTTGGCTTTCTGAAAGGGTGTTCGTCTTGCGGTCAATATTTTCTAAAACCTAGGTCTTTAGCTATCTCTCGAATACACCTTCGGCAGATATAAAGCCCGTATTTTCGGATAATTGCTCTATGTGTCCCACATCTTCGACAGGTGCGAGTTCCTTTCCCGAATTTCTTCTGTGTTTCTGGCATTTTTTGCATTGTTATTCGACCGTTAGATTATACGTGTGTTTGAAAAAAGCGATTCCTTCTTCCTTTGTTATTCTATGCCTTGATGGAATCTTATTTGAGCGCACTCTCCTCCGATTTGTGCGATAACCTGGTCGTTCCAGGATGATCGACGTATCAAATCCATGCACCCCAATTTGCGGGTCAAATCTAATATTTGGTAATTTTAGGTGTTCATCTAGTCCAAACGAGAGGTTTCCTTGGGTATCAAAATTTTTGCGTTTCACTCTGTCCTCGACTGCCCAAAACGTTTTTTTCAGGAATTCCTCGGCGTTTTCTCCTCTCAGGGTTGAGAATACCGCTATTGGTTCGTGTTTTCTTATTCCAAATCCTCTTACCGATTCTTTTGCTCTCCCTTCTGCGGGTACTTGATTAGTAATCCGCTCACTCAGTGTGCGGG
Organism: Candidatus Hodarchaeota archaeon; assembly: GCA_016839625.1. Taxonomy (GTDB): domain Archaea; phylum Asgardarchaeota; class Heimdallarchaeia; order Hodarchaeales; family Hodarchaeaceae; genus Hodarchaeum. The sequence goes on along the minus strand of JAEOTY010000091.1, from coordinate 8,169 downwards.
CTTTTTCCAATTCTTGTCCCGATGATCCTACCGCAAAGTTCACACATACTTTCAGAATGCGTGGTTTTCGCATTGGTTGTGCTTCCCACTCCTTGACGAATGCTTTTTCGGCTTCGGTCAGTGGTACTGGTTCCTTCTCTTCTTCTTCTGGGAGTACTCTTCCTCTACGTCTCATCTGGTGTGTCTCCTGTTTCGGTTGGTATTTCTATGACTGGTTCTTCGCGGCCAATGATAAAAATGTTTCCATCTACTGTCTTTATTTCTCCCTCTTCTGTCTTTAGTACGACTGTGCGCATTTTTTGTCCGCTTTGTACTTCAATTTCCAGGATTTGTCCCACTTGTCCGATATTGTGTCCCCCCATGATTAGTGCTGTGTTTTTAACCACGAATGGATAGTGTTCTTCAATTGTTTTCGTTTCTAGGTTAAATAGGGCGCTGTCTTTCTCTGAGAACTCTGCTATAGGTATTTCTTGTTCTTCTTCTGGATTTAGTTTGTGATTTCGTCCATCGTGGAATGTCAGTTGAATTAATCCCCCTTTGACGGTTTGCTTTTTCTGGATGCGTAGAATCTTCAAATGGGCCTTTTCTTTCGTAATGGGCTGGAGTTTGAGTCGTCTTTTTCCTCGATAGGGTGTTAATCGGAAATATTCTTCTGTCTTTGGGATTTCTAGAATATCCATCAGCCCTAGGCCAAATTTATAATCTGTTTGAATTTTTCCATCGACTTTTACGAGTTTCCTGACAAGGATTCTTTTCACTTCGGCTAAAGTTTTCGCATATCCTAATATTTCTCTCATGACAATTCCTAGAGGGATTGAGGATTCGTCTTTCCCTCGGGTCGGATATGGTTTTATTGTAAAGGTTCCGTGTTTCCGTTTGATGGGGTACGTGATCGGGGCACTTAACCGTTTCCTATGTCGTGGACTTCCTTTGCTGCCCATTGCTTTTCTATCCTCTATTCTTCTTCTAGCGCTTCTATTTCTTCTTCGCTAATGTCTTCCGCTTCGATTTCGAGTGGCATTTTCGCTCGTCTTTCCAGAATTTTCTTTCGTGATCTGTCTACTTTCCCAAACCGACGGATGACTACTTTAGATGTGTGAATGGGGTACATCACTTTTGATTTGTCTGCTTTTTCTCTTGAGATTCCGTCTATCGACAAGCGTTGTTTCCTATAATCCACGTTGATTATTTTGCCTTCGGTTCCTACGAAATCACCCGTTGTGATATACACGGTGTCCCCTGTTCGGACTGGCATCTTTTTCACCTTGTATTTTTTGCGTAGATCTTTGGATAATCGTGCAGAGAATCGTTTTGACCGATGAAAAGAGCTTGCGGTATATATTTGCTTTCTCTGTTTCGCTGGATTGCTTGTTTTATTTTTAGAACCCATTTTCCACTCGTCCTTTTCAGGAAATAATTCTTGCGGCACTAGCGATTCGTGGCCACGCGTCTGCTGCTTCTTTTGACACTGTTCCTCGAATTTCACTTCCCCGTGGCTCCCCATGTTCATTTGTTATGACTACGGCATTATCTTCGAAGAAAACCCAACTTCCATCTGCTCTCTTATAGGGTTTTTTTTGTCTGATGACCACCGCATGGACAATTTGCCGTCGTAGTTTTGGGGTGCCTTTTTTTACTGAACATACTATCATATCCCCGACTTTTGCTGCTGGGATTCGTGTTAATCGTGTGCTATGGCCTTTCACACTGATAATTTGGATTCTTCTGGCTCCTGAATTATCTGCTACCTGAATGTTTGCTCCAGTTGGTAATGCTCGCGTTATTCGTCGTGTTATCAGTCTGAGTGACCGTCTTTTCTTCATTTTCTCACTCTCCTTCATCTAGTTTCTCAATTACGACAAAAGAAACTGTTTTTGATAGGGGTTTACACTCTCCAATTCGTACTCTATCGCCTGTTTTTGCGTCTATACAGGGTGGATTATGAGCATGCATACGGGTGGTCGACCGGCCATAGCGTTTATATTTTCTTACTTGCTTTAGGAATGACTGTTGTACTGTCACTGTTTTGTCCATTCGATCTGATACCACTTCTGTTTCCATAATTCGCCCTCGAACTGAGAGTGTGCCATGATACGGGCAATTGTTATCATCACACGTTCTTTTAGGGCTTGGGGCAATTCCGATGTGTCGTGAGTACTTTTTCTTCACCATTGACGTTTTCTCCTACGCTTGATGCGGTCTTCATGGCGTCCCTTCATTTGATTACCATTTATTTCATATTGATGATTGTTAAACGTAATTTGCAATTTTGCATGATCCTTTGGAATCATTTTCAAACCATTAATTGTTCTTATTTTCCAAGTATTTCTTGTTTCGTTTTCAATCCTACCAGAAAAGAATTTTCCAGCGTACTTTATTTCACATTGTCTTCCTATAACTCGAATTTTTAACAGGCTCTTTTCTGTTGGTGAGCGATCTTGGTCACGTTTCATCGCTTTTTTCCTTATTGATTGTGAGGATTCGTGCAACTGTTCGTTTTATTTCTCGTACATGTCCAGCAGATTCAACAGATCCAGTTTTAGCTTTTCCTCTTAATGTCAACAATTCCGTTGTTAGTTCCTCCAGTTTTTTTTCTCGTTCTGAAGGTGTCATTTCACGAATTTCAGCTTTCCGCAATATGGGCATTTTTATCACTCTTCTAAATCTTCAGATTTCAGTAATTCGTCGTCTTCAGTTGCAGATTCGCTGGTTTCCTCTGTGCTTTGTTCCTCTTCTGGTGTCTTACTCTCTGCTGTTCCTTCTTCTTCCGTTTTGGGTTCTTCTTCCTCTTCCGTTTTCTCTCCTACCTTCTTTGTGATTACTGCTTCGATTACTGCTTCGATTTCTTCTTCGGGTTCTTCCTCTTCTTTTTCTTCCTCTTCCTCTCTAAACACATTAGAAATCAACACAGCATCATCTGGGAGTACTGCATCGGGTTGCATGATTTTTACATGGACTCCTATTACCCCCTGTTTTAGTGTGACTTCCATCACGCTATCTTCCACGTATTTTTCAGCGGGTTCTCCACATTTTGCCACAAATCCTTCTCGAAAGACTTCGGATCGTGCCCGTTGTGATGTCAATTTCCCTTTGATAGTTATTTCACATCCCCGTGCCTCTGCAGACATTATCCTTCGTACTAGTGCATATCCAGCTCTTCGAAAATGGAATCCTTTTTGAATTTGGGAAATCAGGCGTCCTGCCATCACTCTTGAGTTTAGTCGTGGATTTTCAAGATCCTTTACTTCGAGTTGTGGGGTTTCTAATCCATATCTATGCTCTAGTGTATCAGTTATTTGCCTAACATTTCGTCCTCTCCTTCCAATCACCATCCCTAGGCGTACTGCATGGATCACCACTCGGTGTCCCATTGGAGTTTTGTGAATCTCGATTTTCCCTTGTCCCGCTAATTTCAGTTCATCGTTCAGGTATTCACTTACTTGGACGTATTGCAGGTTCCTATTAATCAGTTCTTTTCGTGCAGCCATTGAATTACTCCTCCGTCACCACTACCTCGACGTGTGTCAGTGTCTGGAAACTAGGTGACGATCGTCCATGTGCTCTTGGTGTAAACCCCCGAATTTTTCTGCCTCGTTGTGCGGCCATATGTGTTATTCGTAACCGACTGACTTCTAGTCCTTTAAAGGATGAATTTTGTTCCACATTCTCCAGTACTCTTAATATTTCTCTTGCTGCTTTTTGTGGATAGCGTCCTGTTGGCCATTTCCTTAAATCTCCTCGGTGTGGAACTTTTTTCCGATATCGTTTAAACGGTACACTTTTTTCTTTTACTATTACTTGTTCCAGATATTCTTGGGCGGTTTCTAGGTATTTCCCTTTCAGTTCGTGACAAATCTCTCGTGCATGTTTTGGGGAAATGCGCATATTCCGTCCTGTAGCAACTGCAGTTCGGTCTGCATCCAACCCGAAGACTGAAATTTTGTACTTTGGCAATTCAAATTCAACCAATTCTATTGATGAGCAGCTATTGAGAAATATCTTATATTATCCTATCCTTTGATATTTCTACGTAGTACTGGCTTATTTCAAGCATTTATGGTTACCAATTTTTCGTTATAAAAGTCATCTCTTTCTGCTGACTCATACACACTTTACTTTTGACCTAGATGCTCTTGCCATTCTGTTATTTTCTTACCTTCTTAGCTGTTTTAGCCTCTCACAACATTTCTGAGATTTTCTTTTTTGTCATTTCAGCAAAATTCTTTATTATTCAATTTTCTCTAGTCCTCTCGTGTTTGGTTTTGGCCTTATTCTTGTTACTCTGTCCCCTCCCTTCAACCTTTCATTTTATAATCATTTTCTTCTTTCCCCTTTACGTGGAGTAAATAATCTTTCCCTGTTGATTTTACTCCTTATTACTTGGTATTACCACCTAATCGTGATAACTCATGTCTTCTCGTCGTGTTTTCCAGTATCGCGGGTTTACTCTTGATGAGCTTAAACAAAAATCTATGGACGAATTTATTTCTCTCCTCCCTGCCCGTCAACGTCGTTCGTTGACTCGTGGTATGAGTTCTCAGCATATAAAGCTTATGGAGCGAATTCTTACTTCAAAGGAGTCTAAACGTCCTGTTCGCACCCATTGTCGTGATTTTATCATCCTCCCTGAATTAATTGGGACTACTGTTCAAGTTTATAATGGGAGAGAATTTTTACATGTGAACCTTGTGCCTGAAATGCTTGGCCGTTATTTAGGTGAATTTGCTCCCACTTGTAAGCAAGTAAAGCACTCTGCTCCCGGTATTGGTGCCACTAGAGGATCTCAATTTGTTCCTTTGAAATAAATGCATTGGTTGGAACTTTTTTTACTCTTCATGATACGACAAGGATTCTAACCGAAGAAGCTGTTGATATAGGTTCTGTGCAGCTCTTTTCTGAGCTTTTTTCTTTGTTTTTCCTTGACCTTTCCCAATGAGGACTTGATTTTTGTACGTCCCTTGGCATGCATACCAGTAGGTAAGTTTATGTTCATCTCCTTCCTTTTTGTGCAATTTATATTCAGGACTTGGTAATTGTCGTTTTTGAAAGAATTCTTGGACTAGATTTTTTGGATTATGTTCATTTCGTCCCCACCTAGGGTCTTTCTTTGTTTCTTGTGTTAGAACTTTCTGCAAATCGTCCTTAAATAGCACTAATAGTAATGATTGACATGATTCTAGCCCAGATGTGACATACTTTGCTCCAAATAATGCTTCAACCGCATCTGCTAGATCTTTTCCTTGAATTTGGTACGCAGGGGCACAGCGTAAGACTGAACTAATGCCTAATTGTTGACCAATTTTGCTTAACATTGCATTTTGGACGATTTCGGCCCGACTTTTGGTCAAAATTCCTTCATCTTTCACCTTTTGATTGTAAAACCAATCGATTACCAGAAGGTCAAGGACCGCATCTCCTAGGATTTCTAGTTGTTGATTATCATTAGCGTCGGGACTCACTGATTTGAACGATCTGTGAGTAAGTGCCTCAATAAGTAAAGGAATTGGCAGCTGCAGATCCCATTGGAGATTTATTTTTTGATAAAAGGCATTCTTGTTATCTATTGGCATATCGAGAAAATCCCAATTCTTTTTGATGAAAAGGAGGTTGCATGTTTTTGATCTATTTCTGACTTTGTATTTCAAGACGGGCTTTTTAGTTCTTAAATATCAGTTATTTGAAGAATCTTATTGTTTATGTCTTCCACACGGTTTTTTTGAGAAATTGCGCTAGTTTTTCTTTGGTTGGTTTTTTTATGCTTGTTCTTCCAATTAAAAGTAATTCGAACCTCTTTATGACTACTTTTCTTTCTCTTCAACCACCTGCCACAAAGATATAAAGATAGCATTGTGTATAAATATACTGTATGAAAGTATTTTGAAGTTCTTTTTATGACATGAGGAAAAGACTAATGTCACCGAAAACGCTGAAGGAGTATGGGTTAGAGTTTATTAACGAAATGGCTAAAGATCGGAATGTAGCTCAACAGGAAATTGGCGTTGTAATGTCAGCTGTAAAAAGTACGCTTACAACCAGGGGAGTCAAAGACTTTAGTTACCAAGATATGGATCAATTCATTAAACGAGTCAGAAAAGATACGACACGTATTGTAGATGGTGAATTAACTCGTATTACTCTTAAATCACTTGGCCGTATTCGTAATATCATTCAAAGCGATACCAAATTTCTTCAAGAAGTCACGTCTACTGATGATGAAAAGAAAATCGAGGGATTAGAAACCGAGAATCAGAAGCTTAAGGATCAAATCAAAGAAAAAAATGCACAGCTTTCCCAGCTCGAACATGAAAGAGATGAAAATCGTTCTCTTTTTGAGAAAAACCAGGACAAGTTAAATGAACAGGAGATGGAGGTAAAGCGTTTACAGCTTCAAATCCAAAGTCTCCGTGAGCAAGAGGAGTTAAATCTCAAACGATTAGAGGACGTTAGTTCGGAACTTGCATCAAAAGCGGCGCTCATTGAGAATCTGAAAGAGAATGAAAAAATCCATGAAAAAGACATTCAAGAGGCATTGTCATCAGTTGCTGAAACCTATCAAATTCAGGAGGACTATTATGCCCGTATGCAGGAGGAACGTATTCAGCAGAGGTTGAAGCAAGTGCGTCAGGATTATGATCTTGAATTGGAAGAGATGCAAACTCGATTAAAAAATGAAATCACCCGTCATGAGGAGGATAGTAAACAACATAAGATCACTGTTTCCCGTCTTGAGGAAGCTTTAGCTATGTCGGAGGATGAACAAAGAGTACTTCAAGAAAAGGTCACAAAAATTTCTGAGGAAAGAACTGAAGGAAGTTTACTTATGGATTATACACAGCGATTACTCTCTACTCATCCTCTTTATGCGTCAGTTCTCATTTTGTTGAATCTAGGAGGTTCTCTTGATCTCCCCACAATGGCCAGATCTGTAGGTGCTCATTCAATCAAGCTCAGACAAATGTTAGAGGAGCTTGTATCCAAAGGTTTAATCACGATCTCCTCGGATGACCCTCCAATAGTTAACGCAATGATGGGTAGAGACCTACTCGAACAGTGATCATAAGATGGGCTTCTTGCCTCGTTGGTTCATTACCTGGACGTTGTTTTTGTTCTTCCTTCTTTCACCAATTTTCTTTATCCATCCTGTTTCTTCAATATTCATGAAAGAAGACACCACCGCTTCATTAGCATTCTGTCCTTTCCAGACAGGAGATAAGTCTATTTTCCTAATTTGGGGTGAATGGAAGGGAGAAAATTCAACCCAAACTAATGGAAACATTAGTGGTAAGCTCTCCATTACAGCTAACTTTCGAAACGAGAGTCTTATAATCATTTACGAGCAGAAACAGGAAATCATTTCTGGTATAATTAATAATTCTGACATTTTTTGGCCGAATAATCCGGCCTCCTACTGGAGTTACAATCCCAAGACACGTCAAGGGGTTGTTCTTGATATCTATGCTTGGATGTGGGTTGCTCCCCCTGATTTGCAGATAGATACGAACGTCACAATTTTTAACTACCCTTTTCTTGTTGTTCAAATGGAGGATTTTCCATTCAATGGGTCTTTACGCCCAACTATGCACATAGTTTACGCAAAAAATAACACCTATGAAACGGGGGAATATCGGTTGACTGAAATCCATTTTCAGTTCGATATCCAATCTGGGCATATGATGTACTACCTTGTCCAAACCAATGCATATTACAGTGATGGAACGCTTTATGATTCCGGTTTCTACTCAATTTCATTAAACCAAACAACAATAGATTTAGATGCGACCTACGGTCCTTCTTTAATTTCCTCGTCCACTACGTCATTTTTTCCTACCTGGGCACTTCATTACGGCATAGCTGCTCTTAGTTTTGGTGTTCTCTGGAAAAACCATCGCAAGAATGGATGATATTTCTAAGCCTCAATTTAATAACTCATTATTTTGTAATTGTCAATGTCTTCAGTGAAGAAATGGCACAGATACCACAAATTCATTCAAGGAAAGGTGCAAACATTGTTGAGCATTCATTGCTAAAAAAAATTAAGGACTGAAACGGGGAAATAAGAAAAACGATAGAGAATTAAAATAAATAGGATTTTAACCACTTTTCACTTATAAAAATTTTTTCAACTGATAATAATAATCAACTTGTAAAGCTAAGTTCATTTTATTCTTC
>JAEOTY010000090.1 GCA_016839625.1 Candidatus Hodarchaeota archaeon | reverse complement strand
AAGAAGTATATAAAGAAATAATAAAAAGATATTCTGAGATTTACGTCCACACTCTTAAGATGTTTAAATTTCCTAAACTTGATACTGATGCATATATTGACGAAACTTTATCTCCAATTGTGAGAGGTAGTCATTACAGCTCAGTGGGTGGAGATGGCGCAACAGTTTTGATAACTCAAGCTTGGTTTACGTCTTTTTTTAGACTCCTGACCGAATATGATTCAAATCATCCGAAATTTTTCTTAGTTGATAGTCCGCAAACCAATATCGGTTTTGGTCCTGAAGTAGAGGAAGATTATCGTGATATAAACATAATCAGAGGAATTTACAAAGAATATTCTGAACTCGTCAATAGAGATATTTTAGATCAATTGATAATTATAGATCATGTGCCTCCTGAAGGTTATGAAGAATTTATTTGCATTAAGTTTACAAGAGATCCTAGAAAGCCTCCATATGGCTTAATTGATGATGAAATTTCCTAGGTACTTTTACGAAAGAGGTCAACTTGCACCATTCATGCTGACACAGGAATTGATCCAATCTATGAATAGTTGACATTCTATTTCTTTCCTTCTCTATTATGTCTTTTCAAAAGATTTTGCTCTGAAAAATTCCAGACTCCAAAAATGTACTTAATCCCATCCCTAATAGACTGAACATATGATTCTATTCATTTTCTTTTGAGAGGAATTGAACAATTTTTCTGTGATCCTTTGTATTATCCCTCTTTTGCTACTGGAGAGAGAGGACACATGCGATTAAGGATGGATTAATTGACTATGGTACCCAAGAGAATCCTCATGAGTGGGATATTTTCGGAAGATCGTAAATGTCAGTCATGTCGGGGGTCTCTATCAATCTTCCATATAAGCAGTTACCCATTTTGGTAAGGGGATCGTCATGGAAGTTAAATCTTGATAAGCTGTGTTAACTGTTAAGATGGCAGTAGCTAAAAAAGCCTTTTTTCCCTCATTCGGTATGGTGTTAGCAATTGTCTTGAATTCTTGTTGGATTTCAGTACAAGAAATATCCGTGATTGAAGGATCAAGACTTTCAAACTGAAAAATTCTATCACTTGCCTCCAGCATGTAAAAAAGGTGCACTCCTTTGATCAGGCTACAAAATTCTTTCTCTGTGGTGATCTGAGGGATCAAGTTACGAGCGATATCGTGGATTCCTTCACCAGTTTCTAGATAAAATGACTCGTTTGACTGATAGCGGGTCTTTGGGGCTTTTTTCAACGTAAGATAATGCTTTATGCAGGCTAGAGTTGTTTTGTGCAAAAATTTCCTATCGAACTCCTTTTTCTCAAAATAAGTCTTTATCCATGAATAACGAACGATAAACCCCATTTCATCTTTATATGCATCTTTAATCTCTGATGTACTTATTGCATACGAGTTAATGAACTGTCCTATTTCATGTTGATAGGTTGCCACCGCAAAAAAGGTATCTTCACACTTTGGACACCGACAATTAACTAGAAAATGAAACCCATCGTAAATCGGCCATGAATACACTGGTGGGGGTACGGATACCCTCTTATTTTCAAAGAAACTTGTGATTCCTTCAGGATGAAATACATACACCTCAATTATGACTGGTGGAGTGTTACACTGGCCACATTTTAAGTGGTAGACACAGGAAAGAAGTGTGTTCATAGAGTCACGGTGTTTTTTTAATCCGTTCAGGGTAAATACCCGTATAAGAACGGGTGATCGGAGGAGGATTGGTTCGATTTGGGTTTCCAAGTCTTTTAATACTTCGGGGGTCATGTTAGGGAGTGTTAGGGTCTTGGCTGAGGTGTGTGTCTCAAAAAAGTGCTTCACCTTTTCATCAATCACAGTTTGAAATCACCTTCTACAGAAGATCTTGGTATTCAATGAACTATTTGCGGGGATTCCTTATATACTCAAAAACAATCTAATAAAGTGAATTTTTCGATTTCAGGTATATAAGGTAAGGAAGGAATCATAGATGAGTGGATAGTTATGTTTATTCCTATTGATGATCGATCTGCCGATCCCCGAGAGGTGCTGAAAGAGTGCCCTGTAGGATCCATGCTTCTATTTATGGGGAAGCAGACCTTTGCTTCACCCATTGAGGTTGTGTTTGGCATTCGGGAGGAAAGTCTTCGGATTCCCTTTGTTAAGACTTCCCCAATAGTCATCCGACCAGGCGTGTTAGAGTAAGCAGAGGTTTATCTTATTCCTATAGTTCTCCAACTCCGTTATCAGGGATTCCCTGTCGAGTATTTTGAAACGTGGTTGAACATTCAACCATCAGAATCCTTCGGAGCAGAGTTTTTTCGTGTCCTGTGTAGACAAACTCGAATTGTTCTTCATTTCTTCGGAGAATCAAGACAGATCGAACGGATATTAGTCCCCTTCCAAACGATACGGCACGATGGCAATCCCTCAACTCGGTACTAAAATCGATAAAAACTATATCTTTTTCTTACGCGAAATCGAAAGCTTGACCAGAGCTTATATGAGAAGAATTTACCTTCTAGTCTATGTTTAAAAATTGACTCAGATTGTTCTTTTTTGCTTGAGAAGAATAACTTAGCAGATGAAAAATAGTGGCATCACTCACAAAATGTCCTAAATGTCACGGAAAGGGAAAAATTACTACCAAACATTCAAGTAAATGTCCTACTTGCCGTGGAATGGGTTCCACAAAAATAGTTGTAGGTTCCAAACCAACAGGGAAAGGAAACTGCTCTGCATGTGCTGGTTCTGGCCAGATTGTGAAAGAAGTTGTGAAAACGTGTCCTGTGTGTAAAGGAGAGGGAACAAAGAAGAATCTATGTATCTTATGTGAAAAATCAGCACCAGCTGGCAAACAATTTTGTGAATCTTGTATGAAAGATTTAATGATTTACCAGCTTATTTCCCCTGTTACGTTAAAAGCGGTTGAATTTAACAAAATTTATGCTGCTAACGTTGTGAACAAAGTTGATTTCGGATTTTTTGTTAAACTCGCCTCAAAAGTCGAGGGATTGATCCGTGATAAGAATTTTAGGGGGAAGGAAGGAGACGGGTTATTTATTAAATTAAAAAACAAGAAAGGAGAAAAATTAGAATTCCAAGAGGTTAAAATTGATAATCCATCCAGTATTACAATCAAACGTGTCCATGATCCAGTTTCGTTAGAAAAAATACAAGCAGACCGAGAAATTGGATCTTTTTTGTCAATACAAGCCCGGGTAGAAAATGTTCGTCAGATACCCCGAGGGCCAAAGATATTCACACTCCTAGACGAAACAGGGGTGATCGAAGCAGCAGCGTTTAATCTTGATTTTGTTGAGGATATTGAAGTCGGAAATATTGTTGAAGTAATGGGGGAGTATAATCTTCATCGCGGGTCAGAGCAAATAGAAATTTCTGATATGTTTATTGTTGATGAAGCATATGCAAACGCGTTTACTCGAAAAATGGAAGATTTAATTGACAAACGAAGTGAACCACCAGAGGTCGATTTTTTAGTAAAATCTGAAACACTGGAGTTACTTAGAACAAAGTTCGTTACTATAGCTAAAAGGATACGTCGAGCAATACTTGAACTACAACCAGTAGTAATTAGACATCATGCTGATTGTGATGGTATAACAGGTGGATTAGCACTCGAAGTAGCAATAAGAGATTTATGGCTTCAAACATTTGGCCACTCAGACGAGGATCAACTGAGGCATCTTGTCAAACGAACTCCGAACAAACCTCCTTATTATGATCCTATTGACGCAGTGAGAGATCTTGACTTCGCATTATCAGATCAGGACCGATTTGGGGATAAAATACCTCTAATGATTGTTTTAGATACGGGTAGTAGTGAGGAAAGCCTATTTTCTTATAGATTAATCAAGTCATATGAAATTGAAATAATGGTTGTTGATCATCATTTTCCTTCAAGCACTGTTCAGGAGATTGTTGATTCCCATCTGAATGTCTATTTCGTAGGTGGTGACTATAATATATGTGCAGGAATGTTGGGCTGTGAATTAGCCCGTTTTATTAATCCTGAAGTCACTGAAACCATCAATCACCTTCCTGCTATTGCTGGAAAAGGTGACCGTGTTGAAGGAGAGGAATTAAACCAATATCTCGCAATTGCTAAAGAGAAAGATTATTCAGAAGGGTTCTTAGAGGATATTGCAGTCGCAGTTGACTATCAGGCTTACTTCTTGAAATTTTCACCGGGACGTTTTCTATTAAGCGATCTATTGGGGATAAAGGGGAAACAGGAAAAACAAATCAATTATGTTAAATTGTTATCAACTGAAGCCCGATTACATCTAGAGAACCAGTTACAGATATCACTCGAATATGTGCAAGAGGAGACCCTTGTCAACAAAATCCGTCTCGCAGTATTGGATGTTGAAAAATATGCGAGTCGATTTGATTTTCCACCTCCAGGCAAAATAACTGGATCCTTATTCGACCACCTCGCCAAAAAAAACCTGAAATCTCCCCTTGTCACGATTGGCTTAGGCCCTGACTTTGCTATTTTTCGCTCACAAAAAGTTAAGCTGAACTTTCCTGGATTAGTCAAAAAGTGTGCAAAAAGACTCCCCCATGCAGGAGTTGAAGGAGGAGGACATGAAGTAGTGGGGAGTATGAAGTTTATTACAGGTGCTCGTGATGAAATGACGAATTTAATCCGTGAATTACTAACCCTCATTGAAATTCCAAACAAGATCAATAAAAAGACCTAATTCTGTAATTGGTAAGGAAGAAATCCGAAAATCAAGGAGTAATACCTAATGACGAAAATCCGTCAATATCACCCTTCCGATGAGGAATCTTGGGTAAAATGCCATTTATTCTCCTATTATGATTCCACTTATTTTGATGAATTGGTAAAAGTAAAACCACGTTATGAAACTCCGAGTATCGAATTGGTTAAAATCCAAAACGATGAGATCGTAGGTTTTTTAGATGTTGAATTGGAGATAGAACCAGGACAATTTTGTTTTGATGAAAATAATCGTAGCGGAATGATTTCAGTACTAGGTGTCTTACCTCAGCATCGACGAGAAGGAATCGCAACCAAATTGGTTGAAAGAGCGTTAAATGTGATGAGTAACGATCATGATGTTCATCGCTTGGAGATTTGGGTTCGTGAAGACCCGAGTATGTTATCTTGGTTAAAAAAACTCGAGTTTCAAGAATTATATCGTTTCTATCAGGTCGTTTTTACTTCTGATTTTTTTGAGAAATATAATATAGAGTTACCATTTGGAATAAATCCAGTCCTACTTACTGGAAATGTCGAATCAGAAGGTTTCTCGGAAATGATTAAATCTCATCCTCCTGAAAGAACATTCCCGATCATAATTTACGAAAAGCGTTTTTAAAACTGTTTTTAATCATCCTAGAAGAACCCACTTATTAAAATAGCTCTTCAATCGGATCAAAAAGTGAAAATTTGTCAGCTTGCTCACTTTCACTTATAGCCCCCATAATTCTTCGGATTAGGTTTGATGCTTTGTTGAGACCATCTTCTTCAAAAATTGAGATATGTTCCCATCCTGTATGACGCCACCCTGTCAGATATGACATTTTATTGATTTCTTTTTCAAAATTGTTAATATCAGTCTCATTTGCTAATAATTTTTCCAGAATAACATTCTTTATTTCATCAGTAGAGATATTTACAGGAATTAATGGTTCAGAGCCTGCTTTAGGATATTTTCTTCCCAGATCAGTCCAATTTGTATCTAATTCCAGCATCGTTGGTCTCATATCGTTCAATAATCCAAGAATTGCCATTTGATCTCCTGGTTCAGCTTGATAGCTCAAAGCTAATGTAAGTGCTCTACTAAAAATACGACAATTGACCAAGCTAAAACCTTGTAAGAGCATGTCACCTTTTCTTGCGTTTCCAGGCTCTAATCCAGTGAAATATTTATGTTCTAAAGCGTTAACAATAATCTGCTCCATCTGGGTGAATGGAATCTCACCTGTTTCATTCAATTTAAAACTGCGCTGAGAAATTCTAAAACCTCTTGAATAAAACGTAACACCTTCATGTTTTGCTCTAGCTAAACCCTCAACTATTGATTCACTGAAAGAGCTAACTTCTTTGGTTATTGCGTCATTAAGATCTTTTTTGGTTACTATAAATGAGACTGGGTAATTATTATATGGTAAGACCCCTGAAATTGATGTTGCTTGTTGAAGAGAATTCATCCAGAATTGCTTTGTGCAAGAATCCAGAATTGTAACAATGGCTTCAGCAGTTGAACCAAATCTTTCTCTTAACTTAGCCCATTTTTCCTGTCCTCCAATAGGCAGTAATAAACTATAGAAATTCCCCTCATCAAAAGAGACTTTCAAATATTCTGTTTCGATTGTTCCTCCAAAGTCTTCATAATATTCCATTGAACTATCAGTTCGAGCTGCTAATTTTGTGACAATTGCTGTTTTGCCACCCGCTTGAGTACCAACGACCAAAATTCTACCTGCGTTGATTTTGTTTGATTGTTTTTTCTCCATATTGGTTCTCCTCTTTTGTTTCAAAGGCCCGCTATGATTGTCCTCAAATCTTTTGGATCAGTTGCCCGAGCTTGATCCAGGATCAAACTCAAGTTGTTCCTCTCTGGGCCCATTCTTAGAAATTTGTGCGGTCGAAAAATTACTTCAACAGGATCAATCCCTTCATCTGATAAGATATCCACTTCTTTAAATGCTAACGCCTGGGTTGATTTTCCTTTAAGACCATAATAAACAATGTAAGTATCCTCATCTACACTATATACAGTTTGTCTTAGTTTCACATTCTCGTGTAATTGGCTTATTTTATGAGTTGGGAGATTGAGAGCTTCAATAACTAAGGTCTCTAATAGCGCATTATTATCGAAATACCAAGGATATCCAGCTAATTGAGCAAAACGATATTGAAAATGAAAATCATCTCTTGTCCAAACACTCATGGTTTGAGGAAGGAGCCCCTTATCACGTGTTAGATAATCTATACCTCTCATAAAGTCTGTTTGGACAAGGAAAACTGGAATGAACTTTTTCGATGTCACTAGTCGTGACCGATCTTCATCTTTAAAAATACTTTTGATTAGTGAAACAGCGAGAGCTTCTTCTTTTATTAAGGCTTCCTCCAAGATTTTTAATAAACCATTACCAATAAAATTCCACATTCTAGGGGGAAGCTGATCAGTGAGTATATAATTTCCCTGTCGAGTGTCATTTCGATCAACACGACCAGAAAGAACCGTGTTTGCAAGTCTTTGACACGCTTCAAGTACATCAAATTTGGGTTGTTTATCTGAAATTAATAATAGAGTTGAGCGTAAGATTGCTGTTTCTACACCTGAGTAGTCATAAATCCACGCTTGACTACCTAATTCCATAACGTTTTCAATTTCAAACTGAGCACTTTGCATAAAGGCATTCTCTTGCTTTAATTCATGATAAGGAGCTAAAATACGTTCAAAAATGTCCCCTAAATCACTGATGTTTCCTAAAATTTCTTTTCTTCTATGTTTGTCCATAAAAGAAAGTCCTATTATGTGCCTTTCTGCAGTAGATGACTCTGCTCTTCGAGTTTCGTCATCTCCCCCAGCTGAAGTCCTTCGACGTAAAGCAGATCTTAGCCAATCAAGGAAGCTCCCTATAGGGTACCGATCAGTTGCGGCTTCGTAAACCTCATACAAACTACTTTTCTCTGAAACTGGTAAACCAGGTAAAAGTGTCTTGATAATTTCATTAACTTGCATCTCTGTAAAGTAACCGTCATTTGGGTCTCTCTTATATTTACTCCATTCAAACTGTTCTTCGATACGTCTAAATGAGAGCCTTGTTTCGATCAGACTCTCAATTTGACGATCTGCTGTAGAACTATGCTTCTTTTGTTTTAAACAGTCTTCACTCACAGCAGCAAGGATAATTGAATCACATAAAAGGTTGTTCTTATTGTAATAATAATTTGGACCAAAATACGACGACTTAACTTCCTCCAGAGCATTATTTATACTCGCATGGTCTGTATAAGGCCATTGAACCAACCCAAACAACCTAGGTAGTTCTGTGCGATGAGCTGTATCTAAAAATGTCTTTCTTTGTTGTAAAATGTAATCTCGAAGTTGTTTGATTTCCAAGAATAGGGTTTTTATTTTGGGATTATCACTATCTTCAATCTCTCTCCAGTATTTTATGTTTTCTTCTTGCATTTTAAACTTAATCTGGTATTGTAGCTCTCTTAATTGGGTTTCCAACTCATTTAATCCATCTGAGATTGGACCAACTACTGGAGCAAGCCACTGAGAGATCATTTGATAGGATTCATACATCCGTTGAGTCATTAGCCGAAGATCATCTATTTTTGAGGGTAGATTACGTGCAGAACGGATAATTTCGAGCTGAGGAGCTAAATATTCTACTCCTGTAGATCCATAATTCGCTCTTAACAATTTTTCAATATTTCCTAGGTCTACAACCATTCTCTATTCCTCTGTACTTTCTTCTTCTTCTTCTTTTTTACCTATCAGCTCTAAAAAACCAAATTGTGGATAATATACATCATCAATAAGAGATTGAGTAACTTTTCGTCTTTTCATTGGTGTTAATGACGCGGAACCAGAAAATATCACTTCAGCACTTTTTAATCCAAGAATTGTTGAATATAAGTCAGCGATCTTTGCATCTCTTCCAACTATCCCTATAGCTTGGTTGCCATATTGCTTTACTAGCGTTTGGGGATCATCAGTACTCGATGCTAACTCTTTTCTTAAATCTTGATCACCCATATCCCTCATAGCAGTTTCAACTTCAGTTTTCATTTCTGCAAAGTAATACTCGCCTCTAGGTACAAGACGCTTGTGAGGTTCTCGCACAACATCTTCAACTAAATTCTCTTTGTCTGTACCAATGTTTTCATACATCAATGAAACTGTTTGAAGTATTTCATCTCTGATCTCCTCAGTTAAAACATATTTTTTCATATTGTTAATTCTCTTATTCATTATGAGACGTATTTGTGTTCTGCCACCTACACCTTCAGGTTCTGGAATCTGGCTAGCCAAATAGTCTAATATTGATTCAATCATTTCTAAACCAACATTATGACATATCAATTTGGGATCATAATCTGAGAGATCAATTGGTAAGGACTTGATTTCGGTTTCAGAAAGTTCAGAGAAAAGCTCATCCCGAGAATTCATGAGATGAATCACATCACTTGCAAAGCCTTTGAAATTCAATTTAGACGCGTATTCGGTTTTTAAAGCTGCTAATAACCGTTGTTTATGAGATTCCCACCGATAAAGCTTAATAGCTCTAAATAACGACACTTTAATGGCTTCATCATCTGAAAATTCTTTTAATAATCCACTTCTCATGGTTTCAATGTATTCTGAAGCCTGATCATCAAAATTTAACAGATTACGTAACCATAATTGGAACACACGAAACTTGTAATATTCTGGATCTCCCCCTGACATATATTTCAAAAGAAAATTTGTTGTCAGCTTAACTTCTGGATTGTCTTGACCGATAAAGGGTCTCATATCTTCCTCCCTCATATTAGGCTCAATAAATCTCTTAACCAAAAATTTATCAGATTTATCAATGTCAAGTAGTAAATCTATGATTTCTTTAATTTCATTATCTGTTAACACAAACAATCGATTCTTTACGACGTTTAATAAGCCATAAAACTCTATTTGAACTCGTGCATACCTTTTTGCTAAATCTTCTGGACTAGAAAGCTGAACAAATGTTCTTCTTTCCACTTGATCTTCCTCGATTTCCGGATCGAGATATTTTAATAGTTTCTCTCTTGCCAGTTTAAACCCAAGAAAAGCCTCATCTTCTGAGTGAAAAGATGTTCGAAGAATAAAGTCCAGTTCAGACTCAGGAAGAGGAGGGAGGAGTTTAATTTGATCTGCAAAAAAAGATATTTCTCCATACCACGGTCTAATTGTTCTTTCTTGGGTTTCAATAATTCTTTGGATAATCTTTTGTCGAACACCCCTAGCATCCCAAGCGTGAACCGAATCATCGCCTTTATAGATAGACGCTTTATAAGTTACGGCTTCTGCAGTTCCAGACTCGATGGGATATCTTACATGGTATGTTTCTCCAAAAACAGGGGAAGCCCAGGAAGTTTTGGCTAAAAGAGCATTCCATTCAGTTCTAGCTTCATCAAATATCGTCATCAGGGAACCCTCACATAAAGAAATAATCAAGGCTTTTTCATTAAAATGTTTCTATTTTCTGTAATTAGATAATACAACTTACTTCCAAATTTCGTTAAAAAAAAAGACAAAGTTTGTTTCAGTTAATGTAACAGTATTGTTAACTGTGGTTTCTCACACAATAGTTGTTTGATGTCTCAGTTTTAAGTAATGGTTTCCCCTTGTAATTCCTTGGGACGCATTATGTTATGTTTGACTACGATCTGATAATCTAGAACAATTCTTCAATCGGATCGAAGAGGGTAAACTTAGCAGAAGGTTCGTTATCTTTAATTGCCACCATAATATGCTTAATAAGATCAGCTGCTCGATTCAATCCCTCTTCCTCAAAAATAGAAATATGTTCCCATCCTGTATGACGCCACCCTGTCAAATCCGCCATTTTATTGATTTCTTTTTCGAAAGAGCTAATATCATTGAAATTGGCCAATAATTTCTCTGCGATTACTTTCTTTACATCATCTACGGTGATGTTGGCTGATATTATGGGCTCCACGCCAGCCTCAGGGTATTTTCGCATTAAATCTGTCCAATTACTATCCAATTCAAGCAAAGTTGGTCGCATATCGTTCAAAAGCGCCAGAATAGCCATTGGATCACCAGTCGGTTGACTCAATCCAAGGGTTAAAGCACGACTGAATATTCGGCAGTTCACAAGACTGAAACCTTCTAAGAGCATTTTCCCTTTTCTGGCATTCCCAGGTTGTAAACCAGTGAAGTATTTCTCTTCTAAACTATTAACTATTATTTGTTCTAGTTGAGTGAATGGAATCTCGTCACTGTTCAATTGAAAGCTTCTTTCAGCAATACGAAAACCCCGCGAATAATAAGTAACACCCTCTTGCTTTGCTCGGGCTATTCCTTCAACGATAACCTTACCGATCATTTTAGCTTCGTTTTGTAATCCTTCATTAAGATCTCTTTTTGTGATAACAAAGGAAATTGGATAATTATTGTACGGTAAGACAGAAGAAATTGAAACCGCCTGTTGAAGGGAATTCTTCCAGAATTCCTTAGTACAACTATCCAAGATCGCTACAATTGCTTCAGCGGTAGATCCAAATCTTGTCCGTAATTTTGCCCATTTCTCCTGACCACCGATAGGAAGTAACAAACTGAAAAATTTCCCATCATCAAACGAAACTTTGAGATACTCGGTTTCGATTGTTCCACCGAAATCCTCCCGATATTCAATTTTTTTATCCGTTCGAGCAGCAAGCTTTGTTACAATTGCTGTTTTACCACCACCTTGAGTACCAACGACTAAAATTCTACCAGCGTTTATCTCGTCAATTTCCGTTCCACTAGACATTGTTACACCAGCTATTTACAAACTAGATATGATCGTCATAAGATCTTTAGGATCAGATGCTCTAGCATTATCAAGAATTAGTTTTAAATTGTTTTTCTTGGGACCCATTTCGAGGAATTTATGTGGCCTGAAAATCACTTCAACAGGGTCAATTCCCTCTTCAAGGATATCAATTTCTTTGAAAGCAAGTGCTAATACCCCATCAGGGTGAGCTCCATAATAGATTATGAATGTCGAATCATCAATAGTATAAACTGTCTGCCTCAATTTAACATTATCATGTATTTGTACAACTTTAAAACTAGGAATTTCTAAAGCATTTACAACAAGTGACTCTAATAATTCGTTGACATCGAAATACCATGGATAACCCGAAACTTGAGCAAAGCGATACTGAAACTCAAAATCCTCTTTAGCCCATATAGTCATAGTTTGGGGTTGGTATCCTTTCATTCGGGTGTACTTAAAATTGGTTTGGACAAGAAACACAGGAATGAATTTTTTGGATGTAACTAACTTTGAACGATCCTCATCCTGAAAAATATTTTTGATCATCTGAACTGTTAGACTCTCTTCTCTCACTAATGCTTCCTCAAGGATGGTCAACAGTTGATTCCCAATCGAATCCCATATTCTTGAAGGAAGTT
>JAEOTY010000089.1 GCA_016839625.1 Candidatus Hodarchaeota archaeon | reverse complement strand
TTGTGAATGGAGAATACCAATATCAAACTATTCAGTCAATTAAGCCTAAAGGAATCTGTGGAACTGGAATTATTGATATTCTAGCCCAACTATTAGTTCATGGACAGCTAGATTACCGGGGGCAGCTCTTAGCTGACTCTGGGGAAAAAATGAAGAAGAAGGTAATTGTGTCAGCTCAGCGAACTTCAACCAATCAGGCAATTTACATGACACGAAAAGATGTTGAAGCGATTCAAAAAGCAAAGGCAGCAACACTTGCAGCGATACGATCATTAACCACTCATCTTGACATAGACATTATGGAGATTGACTCAGTCCATATTGCTGGAGTGTTTGGTTCGAATCTAGATGTTGACAATGCAAAGGTCATTGGTTTGTTACCTAACCTAGCTAGCACGCAGTTCATTATTCAAGGAAACACAGCAGAAAAAGGAGGAAGGGCGTATTTATTATCCATGGATGCCCGTGAAACCGCCAATACTATTACTAATAGTGTAAAACGTCTTGAACTAACTAGCTTTCCAAAATTTCAATCTTATTTCACAGAAGAATTGTTCTTTCCAAAAGTTGTAACTGAAAATCATGCCTAGAAAACTAATATAGTAAATAAAAGAGGTTAAGGTGAAAACCATGCGCGGATTAAAAGATAAACGGGTTCTCATTACTGGTGGAGCTAGAGGAATCGGTGCAGCAACAGCATCGCGATTCTTAGAAGAAGGTGCACGCGTAGTTGTTTTGGATATTGATGATGAGGCTCGTCAGCGAATTGAGGACAAGTTACCTTCACTAAGCGGCACCGTTGGAGCTGATGTCTCAAATCACGAGGCAGTAACTCAGGCTTTCAACGAATTGGACAAGCTATTGGGAGGATTAGACGTACTGATCAACAATGCTGGAATCAGTATTAGACATACCTTTATGGAAATAACCCCTGAAGAATGGCAGAGGGTAATGGATGTGAACCTAAATGGCATGTTCTTTGTAGCCCAGCAGGCAGCGCGAAAAATGTTGGAAAATGGAAACGGTGTTATTTTGAACATGGGTTCAACTAATGGTATGATGGGGTATCCGTTTTATGCTGATTACAACGCTTCAAAAGCAGGCGTTATTGAGTTAACGCGATCGATGGCGCTAGAATTAGCCCCGACAGTGCGTGTAAACGTCATCTGTCCTGGTTATATCCTGACACCGATGCAGAAAGCAGAATACACACCTGAATTGCTACGTGAATGTGAAAGCAAAATTCCTTTGGGTAGGCTTGGCCAGCCAGAAGAGGTTGCTGCTCTTTTTGCCTTTCTAGCTTCTGATGATGCACAATACATTACTGGACAGATTTTTGTGATTGATGGAGGTGAGATTACAGGAGGTTTAGCTAGTCGATAGAATAAGATAGATTTTAAAATTCTCAATATTTGGATGGTTTCACTATGTGTAAATACTGTTATGAACATACTCGTAAGGTTTGGTATCTTCAAAAGGAGTCTTATGATATTCGTTCTAAGAGGTTTCTGAAGATTCTTCCAGGACGATTCCGTGAACTTTGGTACGATTTTTATTCTCCGAAACTACAAGGATTTGTAGATGGTGCAACAACGGATATTGCAGAGTCAGGAGGCGCAGAGAGAAAACCTTATACTGGTTTGAAAAAAGCTTTCTATAACTATTTTGCCCGAAATTTTCTCGGAGGACAAGTAGTTACTTCTCTTGATGAAATGATGCAAGTATTGGATAACGCACAAGATGTTTATCTTTCCTATTGCTCCTGTAAGAAATCTGCAGGTGGAGGAGAAGATTTTCGATGCATTTTTCTTAATCATAATGCCACATTTAACCGGAAAAAGCACATAAAAGGCAAAGGACAGGGTAGATATATAGATCTAGATGATGCGAGGGAAATGGTTGTTGAGAAAAGAAAACTCGGGCATTATGGGACTGTATTATGGGGATTAAGACCAAAAGTTGATTGTATCTGTAACTGTGATCAATTTTGTGCTGGCCTTTACACCCCAGAAATTAGATGGGGCCTTTTACCATCCTTTTCAATAAGTCAGGTGGTTAATTCTGACAGATGTGATCCTGATTGTGACATTTGTCTTCAAACGTGTTATGCAAAAGCCATTGATAAGAAACCTGGTAATCAAATCACTCGTATAGACCAAGAAAAATGCATAGGATGCAATCTATGTGTCGAACGTTGTCCAAATGGAGTCTTTGAAAGCTCTCCCAGAAAAATCTATTATGACGCTGCAATAGGTAAAAAAGTGGAAATGCAAGGAGTATAATTGTCAAGAACATACAAAACAGTTTATTTCTTCTGTAATTTGGGATGATCCTCACTCTAATTGGACATCAACATTTACTGGTACTCCATTGGTTACCGCATTGGTAGCAATACATAAATTTTTGAAAATCTTTACACAGCGAGTTTTCCTTTTTTCTCTGATATCTGAATTCCATGTTGGAATTATTCTTACATTGATCTGAGTAATCCGTAAATATCCTTCTTCATTCTGAGTAATTGAACAAGTCGCTTTGGTTTCCATCCGATCAACTGGAATTCTCGCTTTGTTCAAACACATCGTGAACGAGGCTGAAAGACAGCTAGCGACTGCCGCAGTTAAAACCTTAGACGCATTGGGATATTTATCTTCTCCGCCAAAATCAGGGGGTTCATCAAACAACAGATCAGGATACTTTTCTTCAAAAGTTGTCGTGAACTGCATTGGACCAGTTTTTTGTATGTTGATTGTGAAAGAATCATCCATTTACCAAATACCTCCAATTGCTCTTTTTCACAAAAAAAATAGATAACGATTTTGATAG